>JASLDZ010000491.1 GCA_030151985.1 Caulobacteraceae bacterium
AGTGGACCATCGCCTTGGCCACCATCAGCCGGCGCTTCATGCCGCCGGAGAGCTGGCGCACGTAGGCGTCGGCCTTGTCGCCCAGGCCCAGGGCCTTGAGGATGTCCATCGTGCGCCGCTCGGCCTTGGGCACGCCGTACATGCCCGCCTGCACCTCCATGCTCTCGCGAGGCGTGAAGAAGACGTCGGCGGCCAGCTCCTGCGGCACCACGCCGATGGCGGCGCGGGCGCTGCGGGGGTGGCGGTCGATGTCGATGCCCCAGATCGAGACCTGTCCCTCGGTCTTGTTCACCAGGCCCGCCAGGATGTTGATGAAGGTCGACTTGCCCGCGCCGTTGGGACCCAGCAGTCCGAACATCGAGCCGCGGGGCACGGCCAGGTCGATCCCTCGGAGCGCGGTCTTGGCCGGGCCGGTCTTGGTGGCGGCGTAGGTCTTGACGAGACCCTTGGCCTCGATCGCGAAGTCGGGAAGGCTCATCAGGATCCCTGGAATCGAACGCCCGCGAGGTCGTTTGACCGTCGGGGAGGGTGCGCTTAGGTAGGCGCGCCCTTCCGCCAAGCCAAGCCGGACCGACCGCCATGAGCTCGTCGCCGACCTACGCCTCGTCGCCCAGCCCGCAGGCGGCCGTCGAGCCGCCCGAGGTGATCGTGGTCGACAGCCACCGCGTGTGGTGCGACGGCGGCGGCGGCGCGCTCGGCCACCCGCGCGTCTACATGGAGATGGGCAAGGCCGGCTTCGTGGAGTGCGGCTACTGCGACCGGCGGTTCGTCGCCGCCCACGCGCACGGCCACGACGAGGACGAGGCGCTGGCGCCCGCCGCCTACGAGGGGCCGGAGACGAGCACCAACTGATGGACGCCAAATAATGGATGCTTGGCCCGCTCCCGTCTCCTCGCTCCGCCACGACTGGACCCGCGCCGAGGTCGAGGCGCTGTTCGACCTGCCGTTCACCGAGCTCGTGTTCCGCGCCGCGGCCGTGCACCGCGAGGCGTTCGACCCGGCGGAAATCCAGCTCAGCCAGCTGCTCTCGATCAAGACCGGGGGCTGCGCGGAGGACTGCGGCTACTGCAGCCAGTCGGCGCACTTCGATACCGGGCTCAAGGCGTCGCGGCTCATGGACGTGGACGTGGTGGTCGAGACCGCCGCGCGCGCCAAGGCCAACGGCGCCGACCGCTTCTGCATGGGCGCCGCCTGGCGGGAGCTGAAGGACCGCGACCTGCCGAAGCTGGAGGCGATGATCTCCGGCGTGAAGGCGCTGGGGCTGGAGACCTGCGCCACCCTCGGCATGATGAGCGCCGAGCAGGCGGCAGCGCTGAAGCGGGCGGGCCTGGACTTCTACAACCACAACCTGGACACCGCGCCGGAGGACTACGACCGCATCGTCTCCACCCGCACCTACGACGACCGGCTGGAGACGCTGGAACACGTGCGGGCGGCCGGCATGAGCGTCTGCTGCGGCGGCATCGTCGGCATGGGCGAGACGCGCAGCCATCGCGCGGGCCTCCTGCAGGCGCTGGCCAACCTGCCCGAGCATCCGCAGAGCCTGCCGGTCAACGCGCTGGTGCCGATTCCCGGCACGCCGCTCGGCGAGAGCGCGCCGCTCGACCCGCTGGAGTTCGTGCGCACGATCGCGGTGGCGCGCATCCTGTGTCCGCGCTCGGTGGTGCGGATCGCGGCGGGGCGGGAGGCGATGAGCCGGGAGACTCAGGCGCTGTGCTTCCTGGCCGGCGCCAACTCGATCTTCGTCGGCGGTCGCCTCCTCACCACGCCGCTGCCGGGCCAGGACGCCGACAGCGCGCTCCTGGCCGACCTGGGGATGCGGCCGGGCGGCGGGCAGCCGGAGGCGGCGCGCCGGTTGTAGGCGTGGGTCAGGTGGACTAAGTTCATCGGACTAAGTCCGGAGTTCGCGCCATGCAGACGGTGAACATCCACCAGGCCAAGACCCAGCTCTCCAAGCTGGTGGACATGGCCTCGAAGGGCGAGCCCTTCATCATCGCCCGCGCCGGCAAGCCGCTGGTGAAGGTCGTCCCCCTGGAAGAGGACGCCAAGAAGCCGCCGCGCCGCCTCGATTTCCTAAAGGGTCGGAGCGGCGTCACCGTCGATCACAAGGCGGCCTTCAAGGACGAGATCGAGTCCATGTTCTACGGCGACGAATGAGGCTGCTGCTCGATACGAACATCCTCATCTGGCTGGCGGATCCCGAAGCAGCGGGCGCCCAGCGGCTGGACGTCTCCACACGCGCGCTCATCAGCGACCGGGACAACCATGTCGCCTTCAGCGTCGTCGGCATCTGGGAGGTCGCCATAAAGTTCGCGCTCCGCAGGACCGGCTTCGCGCTGAATCCGCGCGACCTGCTCGAGGGGCTCCGGGAGGCGGGCTTCGAGGAGCTGGCCGTGACCAGCGAGCACGCCCTGGCGGTGCCCTCGCTGCCCTAGGTCCACCGCGATCCGTTCGACCGCATGCTCCTTGCTCAGGCGCAGGTCGAAGGGCTGACCCTGCTGACGGCTGACGAGACGCTGGCGCGCTACCCCGTGCCGGTCAGGCTGCTGTAGTCAGCGCTCCTCCTCGAACCGCCCCTCCACCAGCGCGGCGAGCGCAGTTAGGGCGGCGTCGGCGTCGGGGCCTTCGGCTGAGATCTCGATGGTGGAGCCGGGGCCGGCCGCCAGCATCATCAGGCCCATGATGGACTGGGCGTCGACGGTCTGGCCGTCGCGGCTGACCTTCACCTCGGCGTCGAACTGGGCGGCGCACTTGACGAACTTGGCCGAGGCGCGGGCGTGCAGGCCGCGCTCGTTGACGATCTCCACCTCGCGGACGGCCACAGGCTACTTCTCGCCCGCGAGCACGTAGGACGCGACAGAGATGTACTTGCGGCCGGCGTCCTGCGCGGCCGCCACGCAGGCCTGCAGCGGATCGCGCAGCCGCACGCTGGCGAGCTTGATCAGCATGGGAAGGTTCAGCCCCGCGATCACCTCCGCGCGCGTCTCCTCCATCACCGAGATGGCGAGGTTGGAGGGGGTGCCCCCGAACATGTCGGTGAGCAGGATCACGCCGGACCCGTCGTCCACCGCGCGGGAGGCGGCCACGATGTCGCCGCGCCGACGCTCCATGTCGTCGTCAGGGCCGATGCAGACGGCGCGCAGCGCCTTCTGCGGCCCGACCACATGCTCCATCGCCTGGACGAACTCCTCCGCGAGGCGTCCGTGGGTGACGATCACCAGCCCGATCATGCCGCTCCCTTACCCGGCGCGCGCGAGAGGGAGGTCCGCGCCGGCCCCGCCGTCCGCGGGTCGGGCTTGATACGACGGCCGGGACGGATCGGGAAGCGGCCGCGCCCATTGTCGTGCCCGCCGGCCCGTGCGATCCCTTGCATGCGAATGCAAGGAGCGGCCATGCAGGTGTCCCGGCGAGCCATGATGGTGGGATCCACGCTGGCGGCCGCCACGCGGCCCGCGGATTCCCGCCCACGTCCCGGACGAGGCGAGTTCCTCTGGGGCGTGGCCACCGCCGCGCACCAGATCGAGGGGAACAACCAGAACAGCGACGACTGGGTGCTGGAGCGGGTGAAGGACACCTTCGACCGCGAGCCGTCGGGCGACGCCTGCGACAGCCTGCACCGCTGGCGTGAGGACATAGCCCTGGTGAAGGCCATGGGGCTGAACACCTACCGCTTCTCGGTCGAGTGGGCGCGGGTCGAGCCGGAGGAGGGTTTTTTTTCGACAGCCATGCTCGACCACTACCGCCGCATCTGCGCCGCCTGCCGCGAGGCCGGGATCACGCCGATGGTCACCCTCCACCACTTCACCAGCCCGCGCTGGGTGGCCGGGCTCGGCGGCTGGGAAGACGCCGGGATCGCCGACAGGCTGGCGCGCTATTGCGAGCGGACGGCCAGGGCGCTGGGCGACCTCCTGGAGTGGGGCTGCACGATCAATGAGCCGAACGCGCAGGTGAACTCCTACATCGTCGCGGGCGAGGGGCCGCCGAGCGCTCGCGAACTCGCCACCCGCGCCGAGGCGGCCAAGGCGATCGGCTCCGACCGCTTCCACGCCTTCTTCCAGGGCGACGCGTTCAAGGTGCGCGACAACGTGCTCGTGGCGCACCGGAAGGCGAGCGAAGCGATCAAGTCGGTCGCGCCGCACGTGAAGCTCGGGATGACGCTCGCGCTGCAGGACGTCCATGCGGGGCCTGGGGGCGAGCGGCTCTACCGCCGCATCGAGGAGCAGGCGCGCACGCCCTTCTTCCAGGCGGCCGACGGCGACGACTTCATCGGCGTGCAGACCTACAACCGCCTGTACCTGGGGCCGAACGGCTGGCTGCCGGCGGACGCCACCTCCACGCTCCGCGGCCGCACGGGCGAGGACGCCTCGCCCGAGGCGCTGGGCGCGGTGCTGCGCATGGTGCATGGCCGCTGCCGGGCTCCCATCGTGGTCACCGAGAACGGGATCGACGACGCGGGCGACGCGCTGCGCGCCCGCTACCTGCCCGCCGCGCTGGAGCAGGTGCGCGCGGCCCGCGCGCAAGGCGTGCCGGTGCTCGGCTACATCCACTGGAGCCTCCTCGACAACTTCGAGTGGAGCTCCGGCTACGCGCCCCGCTTCGGCCTCTACGCGGTGGACCGCCAGACCTTCGCCCGCACGCCCAAGCCGAGCGCCCAGCTCTACCGCGATCTCGTGGCCCGCGAGATCGCCGCCTAGGGGGACCGCGCTGGCTCCCGCGCCGCCAGGATCTCCGCCAGCTCGGCCGGCGCGGAGGGGGCGTCGGGGCGCAGCGCGTAGCAGGGCAGCGGCAGGCCCTCGACGAGCGCGCGACTTGGCGGCTGAAGCCGCTCCGGCTCCTCCGCGACGAGGTCGACCACCGCATCGAGCGGGGCCAGAGTCAGGGCGCCTCGCCGCAGCACGTCCAGCCGCCGCGCCTCCAGGAGGCCGTGCAGCACCGGCGGCGCGCGCCCGAACAGCCGCCCGCCCGAGCGCCACACGATCACCCGGTCGTCGGCCACGAGGCGGAAGCCGGCGTCCAGCGCCCGCAGCGCCAGCTCGCTCTTGCCCGCGCCCGAGGGTCCCCGCAGCAGCACGCCCCGCCAGCCGTCCGCGAACCGCTTCGCCACCAGCGTCGCGTGCAGGACGGGCGCGCCGCTCATCCCCCGCGGTCCGGCAGCAGGACGGTGAAGCGGGCCCCCAAGACCACGCCGTCGGGAGAGACGCGGTTCTCCGCCAGGAGCGCGCCCCCATGCGCGGAGGCGACCTGGCGGGCGATGGCCAGCCCCAGCCCCGAGTGCCCGCCGAAGCCTCGGCCGCCGCCCGCCTGGTTCTTGGGCCGCGAGGTGTAGAAGCGGTCGAAGATGGTCTCCAGGTTCTCGGGCGGGATGCCGGGGCCGTCGTCGTCCACCGTCGCCACGAC
>JASLDZ010000492.1 GCA_030151985.1 Caulobacteraceae bacterium
CACCACCCAGTGCGAGCGGCGCTCGTCGATCTCGTCGATGCGCACCACGTGCTCCATGACGCCGGCGAGGTTCGAGAAGCGGCGGAAGAAGGCGTAGACCTCCTCGCGGGGGCGGCCGATGGTCACCGCGCGGACGGCGACGGCGTCGGCTTCGGCGCGATCGGCCTTGTGCTTGCGGGCGTCGTCGGGGACGGCGGGGCTGGACTGCATGGCGGCTCCTCGCTCTGAACGGGGGGCCAACCGCCGGACGGGCGCGGGTGTTCCTGCCGTCGCGGCCGCGACGACCTCGACGCGCTTGGTTGGGACACACGCAACTCTTGGCCGCGAGCGAGGGTTGTCCGCTCGTTCCGCAGGAGAGCGTCCATGACAGACACCAGCCGCCGCACGCTGCTGACCGTGGCGACGGCAGGGTCGGCCGCCGTCTTCGCTTCAGGCGCAGCCCAGGCGCAGCCGCAGGGGGCCCTCTCGCCCGGCGGCAAGAGGGACCCGCGCGAGAAGCATCCCCGGCCGCCCTTCCCGGAACAGTCCCAGCCCTGGCCGGGCCTGGCCGGGCGCATGCAGCCTCGCCCCGACCACGGGGAGACCAGCTACGTCGGCTCGGGCCGGCTGCGCGGGCGCAAGGCGCTGATCACGGGCGGCGACTCCGGCATGGGGCGCGCCGCCGCCATCGCCTTCGCGCGGGAGGGGGCGGACGTGGCGATCAACTACCTGCCGGCCGAGGAGCCGGACGCCCGCGAGGTGGTCGACCTGATCCGCCAGGCCGGCCGCACCGCCGTCGCCATCCCCGGCGACCTGCGCACCGCCGCCTTCTGCCAGGAGCTGGTCTCGCGCGCGGTGCAGGGCCTGGGAGGGCTCGACACGATCGTCAGCAACGCCGGTCGCCAGCAGTCACGGGCGTCGATCCTGGAGGTCTCCGACGAGGACTTCGACGCGACGATGAAGACCAACATCTACGCGCCGTTCTGGATCATCAAGGCGGCGCTGCCCCACCTTCAGCCCGGCTCGGTGATCATCGGCACGACGTCGGAGCAGGCCTACGACCCGTCGCCCGACCTCTACGACTACGCGCAGACCAAGGCGGCGACGATGAACTACGTGAAGTCGCTGGCCAAGCAGCTCGGTCCGAAGGGCATCCGGGTGAACGGGGTCGCGCCCGGCCCGATCTGGACGCCGCTGCAGGTCTCGGGCGGCGCCTCGCCGGGCAAGGTCGTGACGTTTGGAGCCACCGCGCCGCTGGGGCGCCCCGGCCAGCCCGCGGAACTCGCGGGCATCTACGTGCGGCTGGCGGAAGACGACGGCAGCTACACCACCGGCAACATCTACGGCGCCGGCGGCGGGCAGGGTCAGCCGTGAGGGCCGCCAGCGTGAGGGTCCGCTGGGTCCTGGCCGCCGTCGCCGTGGCGGCGAGCGGCGCGCCCGCCCTGGCCCAGCCGCCGCCCTCTGGTCCTGACGACTTCGTCTCGGCCGTGGCCGGTGCCGACGCGTACGAGATGATGGCCGCGCGCGTGGCGCTCGTCGAATCCAAGGACGCCCGCGTCCGCGGCTTCGCGACCGAGATGCTGCGAGACCACGCCGCCGCGCTCTCCTCGCTGCAGGACGCCGCGCGCCGCTCGGGCCTGACGCCGCCGGAGGGCGGTGTGGGGGGCGACCAGACCCAGCTCCTCGCCGCGCTTCAGGGGCTGAGGGGACCGGACTTCGACAAGGCCTACGCGCGCCAGCAGGTGCTCGCGCACCGGCAGGCGGCGGCGACCGAAGGCGGCTACCTCGCCAAGGGCTCCGATCCCAACCTGCGCCGGGTGGCGGAGGCCGACGTCGCCATGATCCGCGGCCACCTCCAGGCCGCGCAGGACCTGCAGGCGGCGCAGGGCGGCGCCTCGAGCTGACGCGGTCCGAGCGCTAGGCCTGGACAAAGGGCAGGCTGGTGGTCGGCTTGCCCGTCAGCTTCAGGAGCGCGTTGGCCACCGCGGGGATGACCACGGGCGTGCCCGGCTCGCCCGCCCCGGACGGGTGCGCCGTGGAGGGGACGAAGTAGGTCTCCACCGCCGGCGCCTCGTTCATCCGCAGCACGCGGTAGCCGTCGAAGTTGGTCTGCTCCGGGACCCCGTCCTTCAGCGTGATCGCCCCGTAGAGCGCCGACGACAGGCCGTAGCAGACGCCGCCCTCCATCTGCGCCCGCACCTGGTCGGGGGCGACCACCTGGCCGCAGTCGATCGCGACGACCACGCGCCGAACCTTGGGCTCGCCGCCGTCCAGCTGGACCTCCGCGACGTTGGCGACCACCGAGCCGAAGCTCTCGTGCACGGCGATCCCGCGCGCCCAACCGGCCTCCAGCGGCTGACCCCAGCCGGCCTTCTCCGCCGCCAGCCTCAGCACGGCCAGGTGCCGGTCGGCCTTGGCCTTGGTCAGGAGGCGGAGCCGGTATTCCAGCGGGTCCATCCCGGCCCGCACCGCGAGCTGGTCGATCGTGTGCTCCATGGCGAGCGCCGAGTGCGTCGCGCCCACCGACCGCCACCACAGCGTGCTGACCGGGCTCTTGGGCGTGTAGACGGCTGCGTCGACCAGCGGCGTCGCCTTCAGGTAGGGCGAGCCCTTCACGCCTTCGACCTGGGTGTCGTCGAGCGACCCCTGCATCAGGGGCGTGCCCTTCATGAAGCTCTGGATGACGATCCGGTGCTTCCACAGCGAGGGGAAGCCGTCCTTGTCGACCTCCACCCGCACGGCGTGGTGGGCCATGGGGCGGTACTTGCCGCGCGTCATGTCGTCCTCGCGCGTCCAGACCAGCTTCACGGGCCTGCCGCCCGCGCGCCGGGCGATGTGCACGCATTCGGAGACGTAGTCGCTGTCCGGGTTGCCGCGCCGGCCGAAGCTGCCGCCGGCGGGCAGGGTCTCGATCTCCACCCCGCCGGGCAGGGTCTTCACGATCAGGGCGGTGTTGAGCTGGTCGAGCGTCTGGATCTGCGAGCCGAAGGTCAGCTTCACCTTCATGCCGTTCACCTGCGCGACGCAGTTCATCGGCTCCATCGCCGCGTGCGCCAGGTAGGGGAAGTCGTAGGTGGTCTCGAGCGCCTCCACCGGCGCCTTGACGGGCGCGGCCACGACGGGAGTCTTGGCGTCCGGCCCGGCCTGCGCGTTCTCGACGCCCGCGGGCTTGTAGCCCTTCACCCCGCGCCCTTCGAACGCCTGCCACACGGTGGCCGGATCGGCGACGGCCTTCTTGTAGTCGGCGAGGATGGCGGGCGAGGAGCGCGTCTCCGCCCTGGAGTCGTCCCACTCGACCTTCAGCGCGTCGCGCCCCTTGCGGGCGGCCCAGGTGTTGAGCGCCAGCACGGCGACGCCGGTCGGGATCTGGACCACGTCCACGACGCCCTTAACCGCCTTGGCGGCGGTCGCGTCGAAGCTCTTCGCCACGCCGCCGAAGTGGGGGCTGTGCGCGACCATGGCGGTGAGCATGTCCGGCAGGTGAACGTCCTGGGTGTAGCGGGCCGTCCCTGTGGACTTGGCGAGGGAGTCCTTCCGCTTCACCCGCTCGGTTCCGATCAGGGTGAAGGCGCGGTTCGGCTTCAGCGGCGGGTCGGCGGGAGGCGCGATCCTGGCGGCCGCCGGGATCAGCTCGCCCAGGGTGGCGGACTTGCCGGAGGGGGCGTGGCTGACGACCCCGTCCTTCACCGCGATCTCGCCGGCGGGGACCTTCCACTGGGCCGCCGCGCCCTGCACGAACATGGCGCGGGCCGCCGCTCCGGCTTTGCGATACTGCTCCCACGAGTTGGCGATCGCGGTGGAGCCGCCGGTGCCCTGCACCCCCATCAGCGTGTTGGCGTAGACCTTGGTGTTCGCGCCGGCGAGGGTGGTCGCCACCTTCGACCAGTCCGCGTCCAGCTCCTCGGCGACGAGCGCGGCGAGGCCCGCATGGTTGCCCTGGCCCATCTCCTGGTGCTTGTCGACCACCGTGACCACGTTGTCGGGCGTGATCCTGAGAAACGGGCCGAAGGGGCCGAAGTCCGTCCTGGGCGTGCCCGCGGCGAGGAGGTCGGTCTTGGAGCACGCCCCGACAAGCAGGGCGCCCCCCGCGACGGTCGCGCCGATCACCGCCTCCCGGCGGGTCGGCTGGAGGCGCGGGCGGGCGAGCCGGTTGGAGCTGAGCATGGCGTCCCCCTCAGGCCGC
>JASLDZ010000149.1 GCA_030151985.1 Caulobacteraceae bacterium
GGCCGGCCCATCGACATCCTGGCGGACACCGGCGCCTTCAACACGATGCTGATGGAGGGGCCCGCCCGCAAGGCTGGGCTGGCGCTGGACCAGGCGAAGGGCTTCACCACCTACGGGATCGGCGGCAAGACGCGGCTGTACACGACCATCATCCCGCACATGAAGATCGCCGGCGTGCCCGCCGACGGGATGGTCGCGCTGGTCTCCTCCGGAGCGCCCACCGGCGTGGACATGCTGCTGGGCGGCGACTTCTGGAGCCAGGCCGACGTCGAGTTCGATCTCGCCCACGGCAAGATCCGCCTGCTGCGCACCAAGGGCTGCGCGGACGACCAGATCACCTACTGGGCGAGCGGCGCCTTCTCGATCGCGCCGCTGCTGCAGGAGCCGCAAAGCTTCCGGTATATGACCGAGGTGAAGATCAACGGGCGGCCGGCGCGGGCGCTGATCGACTCCGGCGCGGAAGGCACGGTGATGACGGAGACGGCCGCGCGGCGGCTGGGACTCGCGACGAAGGCCTCGAAGGTGGTGTTCAGTGGGCTGGGCGACGAGAAGCTGCCCGGCTCGATCGCGAGGTTGGACACCTTCCAGGTCGGCGACGAGACGATCAAGGCGACCGACGTCGCGGTCGCCGAACTCCACAAGGGCGTCAGCTTCACGGACACGGGCAGCCGCATCGGCGAGGGCCCTGACGTCGCCGACCTCGTGCTCGGCGCGGACTTCCTGAAGGCGCACCGCGTCGTCCTGTCGATGTCGCGACACAAGATGTACTTCACCTACTCCGGCGGCCCTGTGCTGCGGGCGCCGCCGGCGGCCGGGGCGGGCGGCAAGGACGGGGACGCCTCGCCCGACCGCACGACGCCCTAGCGGCCGCCCGCGCCGTTGCGCCAGAAGGCGGCGATCAGGTTCGGGAGCATCGCCGGGATCCCCCACACCAGAACGGCGGCGATGGCCAGGAAGGCGGCGAGGGTCAGCCAGGTCCGCCACCGCTCCGGGCCGTCCAGCGCGGCGCCTCGGGTCAGCCGCCCATGGCATGCGAGGCAGACGGCGTCGGCGCGGGTGACGCTGGCGTAGCGGAACGCAGGCGCCCGGGGCGCGGCTTCGGCCAGGGCGGCCATGTCCCTCGCGCCGGCGTCCACCGGCTCCCGCCGGGGCGAGCGCTGCGGCGGCGCCGCGCGGGCGAGGGTCCGCACGTGCTCGCGCGTGGTCCACAGCCGCATCGCCTCGACCGGCGTCTGCCGGCGACAGCGGGCGCAGGGAGCGTGCTCCTCGTCGTCGAGCATGGCGGCGCCTCGGCGGCGGGCGACGGCCCGCTCGGCGCGAGCTTAATCCCTCGACCCCGCATACGGAAAGCCCCGCCCCCGGGCTGGGCCGGAAGCGGGGCTCTCGCAAGGACGAACGGCGATCCGCGGGGGGCTATGCGTCCGCCGCCCGCCCGCGATCAGCAGCGGTAGGGATGGTAGTAGCACCACCCCCGGCGAGGGCCGTAGTAGCCGTAGCGCGGGCCGTAGTAGTACCCGGGCGCGTAGTACCCGCCGTAGTAGGGTCGATAGTATCCGCCGTAGTAGGGCCGGTCGGCGAGCGAGGCGCCGATCGCGAGGCCCGCGAGGCCGGCGACCGCGAGGCCCGCGCCGCCGTAGCCGCGGTGGCCGTAGTATCCGCCGTGGTAGCCGCCGCGCCAGTGCTGGGCGGCCGCCGGGGTGGCGCTGGCGAGCGTGGCGCCGCCGAGGGTCAGGGCCGCGAGCGCGCCGGTCGCGACCTTCTTAACGAGAGTGGTCATCAAAGCCTCCTCCGGGCCCGTGGCGCCGTCCGGTCGCGGACGGCAGGGCGTAAACGGTACGGGAGGGGTTATGGGTTCCGCCGCCTGAACCCTCGCTGAACGGAGGGTTCAGGGTTCCGGCGGGTCAGCGCAGGCGGGCGGTTCGCAGCGAGGCGGTCCGCACCGGCGCGGCCTCGGCCTCGCCGGCGAGCAGCCGGTCGATGCGGGCGCGCTGGGCCTTGAAGGCGGCGATCTCGGCCGAGTTCAGCACGCCGCCCTGCGGGATCTTCGCGCCGCGGGGGTCGATCTTGCGGCCGGCCTTCATGATCTCATAGTGCAGGTGCGGCCCGGTGGAGAGGCCGGTGGAGCCGACGTAGGCCACCACCTGGCCCTGCTTCACGCGCATTCCCGGTCTCACGCCCTTGGCGTAGCGCGACAGGTGGCCGTAGCCCGTCTCCCAGCCGCCGGCGTGGCGCAGCTTCAGCCAGTGGCCGTAGCCGCCGGCCCAGCGCGCCTCCTCCACCACCCCGTCGCCGGCGGCGAACACGGGCGTGCCGGTCGGCGCGCCGAAGTCGATGCCCGGATGGAGGCGGGTGTAGCCCAGGAGCGGATGCAGCCGCATGCCGAAGGACGAGGTCACGTGCGCCCCGTCCAGCGGCGTCTTGAGCAGCAGCGCTTTCAGCTGCTGGCCGACCTCGTCGAGGAACTGGGTCTTGCCGTCGTGCTCGAAGCGGTAGAACCGCGTCGTCCGCCCCTTGGCCCCCACCTCCGCATAGAGAAGGTCGCCGGTCGCCACCGTCTTGCCGCCCGCCGTGGCGGTGCGGTCGAAGGCGAGGCGGAAGGGGTCGCCGGGCTGGATGTCGCGGGCGAAGTCCAGCTTCTTGGCGAAGAGCTTGGTCGCCTCCGCCACCAGCGTCGGGGTGGCCCCCGCCCGGATCGCGGATTCGTAGAGCGACCCCTGCATCGTCCCGGACGCCACGGTCGCCTCCTGGCGGACCGCCTCCTCCAGCGTCTTCAGGGCGAGGCCGCCGTCCGGAGTGCGGCTGAGGCGCACCTGGCTGACCGGACCCGTCTTCATCGACAGCGCCAGGAGCCGCGACGGGCGGGAGCCCTCCGCGCGCGTCACCAGCGCCTGCAAGGCCAGCCCGGCGCGGATGTGCGCGGTGTCGAGCGCGCCGCCCAGGAGGGCCACGACCTGCCGCGCCTCCGTCGCCGCCACCCCGGTGCGCCGCACCGCCTCCACCAGCGTCTCGCCGGGACGGACCTCCACCCGGGCGGCGATCGGTCCGCTGGGAGCGGGGCGGGCCTGCGGCGCGGCCAGCGCCGGAAGCGGCGAACTGAGCGACAGGCGCTGGGTGGCCGAGACGCCGAGGGCGGCGACCGCCAGCACGGCGGCGCTGCCGACGAGCGCGGGAGCATGGCGGGCGGGGGCTACGCGGGCGTCGAACTGCGGCATCGGTCCTGGGGGCTGGCGGGGTCCCGTCGAGAGGCCCGTCCTCCGGGGGCGGGAGGGCGGGAACAGGGCGCCGCGGGGGCGGAACGGCGGCGGCGGACGCAGCGTCCGGCGCGGGGCGGATGTCCGTTCATGCCTGCGTCGGCGCCGACCGCGCAACGACCCCCGCCCCGTCGCGGCGATCGGCCGCGCGACGCACGCGTCCGGCCGCCGGGGGTGAGGCCGTGCTTGACTGCAAACCGGCCGCGCGGGACAGGGAGCGCCGCGCGGCTGACGCCCGCGCGTGTCCGGAAGGCCCGATGGTCCAGCTCGCGCTCCCCAAGAACTCTCGCATCGGCAAGGGGCGCCACCACCACGCCCCGGCCGGCGCCAAGCGCACCAAGGCGTTCCGCATCTACCGCTACGATCCCGAGACGGACGAGAACCCGCGCTGGGACACCTACGACGTGGACGTCGACAACTGCGGCCCGATGCTGCTCGACGCCATCATCCACATCAAGAACACCATGGACCCGACGCTGGCCTTCCGCCGCTCCTGCCGGGAGGGGGTGTGCGGCTCCTGCGCCATGAACATCGGCGGCCGCAACACGCTGGCCTGCACCCATGCGTGGGAGGACGTGCCGGGCAAGGAGATCGTGGTCAGCCCGCTGCCGCACCAGAACGTGGTCAAGGACCTGGTGCCCGACCTCACCATCTTCTACGCCCAGTACAGCGCCATCGAGCCGTGGCTCCACACCGAGACGCCGCAGCCGCAGAAGGAGTGGAGCCAGTCGCCGCAGGACCGCGAGAAGCTCGACGGCCTTTACGAGTGCATCCTGTGCGCCTGCTGCTCGACCTCGTGCCCCAGCTACTGGTGGAACGGCGAGAAGTACATGGGCCCGGCGGCGCTGCTGCAGGCCTACCGCTGGCTGGTCGATACGCGGGACGAGGCGACGGGCGAACGGCTGGACGCGCTCGACGACCCGTTCAAGCTCTACCGCTGCCACACGATCATGAACTGCGCCCAGGTGTGCCCGAAGGGGCTGAACCCCGCCAAGGCGATCGCGGGGATCAAGCGCATGCTGGTGGAGCGGGCGGTCTAGAGGCGCGGCTTCCCACACCGGCCGCTGCCGGGGTCTAAGCACCAGAAGTAGCGGACGTTTCCGCCCTTAACCTCTTGAAGGCCAGGGTGCGCTCGGCTCCGACCGTGTCAAGGACGACAGGCTTCGCCTGTCGCCGCGAAGCGGCGGCCTTCGGCCGTCCTTGAGACGGTCGGAGCCGAGCGCAATCATCCGCCAAGAGGTTCAGGGCTTCCCCTCGCCGCAGAAGCGCCGATGCGACGCCCAGAGGACGGCCCCGCCCGGTGAGGTTGGTCGCCATACCCTTTCCCTCCCCCTTGAGGGGAGGGTGGCCGGAGGGCGCTAGCCCGACGGACGGGTGGGGCCACAGAGCGAAGCGTAGAACGCGCCAAACGCGAGGCCGGGATCGAAGGGAGCTTACGCTCCGCTCTCGTTCCCCCACCCGTCTCTCGCTGCGCTCGCGACACCCTCCCCTCGAGGGGGAGGGAGAGAAGAGAAGCGCGGCGACGTGAGGCGCTATCCCAGCCCCTTCAGGCGGTAGAGCGCCTCCAGCGCCTCACGCGGGCTGAGCGCGTCGGGGTCGATCCCCGCCAGCTCCGCCTCCACCCGCGAGGGCGTCGCCTCCTCCACCGCCAGCACCGGCGCGGCGGCGGCGAACAGCGGCAGGTCCTCCAGCCGGGCGGGGGAGCCGGGGTCGCGCTCCAGCTTCTCCAGCACCTGCTTGGCGCGCGCCACCACACGCGGCGGCACGCCCGCGAGCTTGGCGACGGCCACGCCGTAGCTGCGGTCGGCGGCGCCCGGGTGCGCCTCGTGCAGGAACACCAGTTCGCCGTTCCACTCCTTGGCCCGCATGGAGAGGTTGTACACCGCCGCCAGCCGCCCCTCCAGCCGCGCCAGCTCGTGGTAGTGGGTGGCGAAGAGCGCGCGGCAGCGGCTGGCGTCGTGCAGGTGCTCGGCCACCGCCCAGGCGATCGCCAGCCCGTCGTAGGTGGCGGTGCCGCGGCCGATCTCGTCCAGCACCACGAAGGAGCGCGACGTCGCCTGGGTCAGGATGGCGGCGGTCTCGACCATCTCCATCATGAAGGTGGAGCGGCCCCGCGCCAGGTCGTCGCCCGCGCCCACGCGGCTGAACAGCCGGTCGACGACGCCCAGCCGCAGCCGTGCGGCGGGCACGAAGCTCCCGGCCTGCGCGAGCACCACCAGGAGCGCGTTCTGGCGCAGGAAGGTGGACTTGCCGGCCATGTTCGGCCCCGTCACCAGCGCCAGGCGCGGACAGCCGAGCCCCTCGCCGTCGAGCCGGCAGGCGTTGGGGGTGAAGGCGCCGCCTGCGCGCTTCACCGCCGCCTCGACCACGGGATGGCGGGCGGCCTCGGCCTCGAAGATGGCCGAGTCCTCCACCTGCGGACGGACGGCGCCGACCTCCTCCGCCCACTCCGCCAGCGCGGCGGCCACGTCGAGGGACGCCAGCGCCTGCGCCGCGGCCTGGATACCCGCCGCCAAGCCGGCGGTCTGTGTGCGCAGCGCCTCGAAGGTCTCCAGCTCGATCGCCAGCGCCCGGTCTCCCGCCTGGCTGATGCGCGCGTCGAGGTCGGCGAGTTCGGCGGTGGTGAAGCGGACCTGGTTGGCGGTGGTCTGGCGGTGGACGAAGAGGGTGTTGTGCGGGGGGGCGAGCAGCGTCTCCGCCTGCTTGGCGGTGGCGTCGACGAAGTAGCCGAGCACGCCGTTGTGGCGGATGCGGACGGAGAGCCCCGTCTGCGCCTGCAGCGTCGCCTCGAGTTGCGCGACCACGCGGCGGCTGTCGTCGCGGAGCGCACGGGCCTGATCGAGTTCCGGCCGCACGCCCGCCCCGACGAAGCCGCCGTCGCGGGCCAGCGCCGGCAGGTTCTCGCCCAGGCCTTCGGTGAGGAGCGCGCGGAACTGGGCGAGGTCTGGGTGCAGGCTGGGATTCAGGGCGCGGAGCGCCTCGGCGACCTCGGCGGGCAGCTGCGGGCTCTGAACCCCGGCCTGCATCCCGACCTGGCTCAGTTCCGGGCGCTCTTGACCGAGGGCCTGGGCGAGGACCTGCCGGCTCTGGCCCGCGACGGCGGCTTCGTCGGCGCGGGCGTGCGCCCCGAACTCGATCAGGCCCGGGCGCTCCGCGACGACAGCCGCCGCGTGATCCTGCAGCTGGAGGCGCAGCTGGTCGCCGACAGTGGCGTGGCGCTGAAAGTCCGCCACAACGCCGTCCTGGGCTACTTCGTCGAGACCACCGCCAAGGCCGCCGAGCCGCTGTTCGCAGCCCCACTCAACGCGACCTCATCCACCGCCAGACGCTGGCCAATCAGGTCCGCTTTACCACCGTGGAGCTGGCCGA
>JASLDZ010000198.1 GCA_030151985.1 Caulobacteraceae bacterium
TGGCTCTGGCGGTTGGAGACCCTGGCGGCCGGGGCCGAGCGCCTGCGGGCGGTGCGGGGCTCAGCGGCGCGTCCAGCGCCCGCGCCCAGCGGCCCGCCTCCGGCCGGGAAGGCAGCGCGATCTCGGCGCCCCCGCCCCCGCCCGACGCCCGCAGGCGCTCGGCCCCGGCCGCCAGGGTCTCCAACCGCCAGAGCCAGCGCGACCTCACCGCCGGCTGGCCGCCGCGCCGCTCGGCGTGGATCATGGCGACGTGGGGCGCGCAGGCGGCCTGGGCGAAGTCGTGCGCGGAAAGCCCCGTGCGCCGCTCGGGCGGCGGCAGGCCCAGGGCCGCGCGCATGGGGCGGCTGAGGAAGGGGTCCACCGCCGCGGGGCGAGGCCAGGTTCCCTCCTCCAGCCCCGCCAGCACCACCCGGTCGGCGCGCACCAGTCGCGCCTCGATCAGGCCCAGGATGCGCAGGCGCGGGTGCGGCGCCCCGCCGGTGCGAACGACCTCGCGGGAGACCAGCCCCTCCACCAGCTGCAGGAAGCCGGAAGGCGTGACGGGAGGCAGGCTCGCCCCCTCGTCGATCACCGAAGCGGTCAAGGCCGCCGCCGCCTCGCCCCCCGCCCCGGCCCAGAGCTCGCCGAGCCGACCGCCGTCGTCGGCGGCGGCCAGCTCCAGCGCCTCGGCGAGCGCCCGCACGGCGATGGGCGCGCTCGCCATGCCGGAGGCGAAGGGCGCGGCGGCATGCTCGATCGCCGCCTGCAGCGCGCGCGCCAGCGGCAGGGCGTCGCCATAGGGCTCCACGCTCGCGAGCAGCGCGGCCCAGCCGGCGGGCCGAGGCCCGCGCAGGCCGCGCCGCTCCAAGTCGCGCTGCGCGTGCTCCCGCTGCAGGTCCTTCAGGCCCAGCCGGGCCAGCGGGTGCTTGGCGAGCGCCAGGAGCGTCGGCGGGTCGAGCGGGTCCACGAGCGCGCCGGCCATCAGCGTCATCAGTCCGCCGATCGGATAGCTGGTCAGCGGCGCCCCGGCGGAGCTGTCCGCCGCGATCCCCCATCGCGCCAGCCGCGCCGACACCCGCCGCGCCAGCGCCGGGTCGGGGGTGACCAGCGCCGCCGTCTGGCCGGGCGTCTCCAGGACCTCGCGCAGCAGCACGGCCGCCTGGGCGGCGGCGTCCTCCTCGTTGCGGGCGGAGAGCACGGCCAGCCCCTCCAGCCCCTGCGCGATCACGCCAGGCCCCAGCCGCCCGATCAGCGCTAGCCAGTCGGCGGTGGCCTCGGGCGGGCGCAGCGCCTCGTTGACCACGCGCCGCCGGGCGCGGCCGCGGGCGTGCGCCTCCGCCCCCTCCTCCGCGGGCCAGGGCAGGACCGCGTCCCGCGCCACCCCCGCCCGTGCGAGGAGCCGCCGGAGCGCGCCCTGCGGGTGAGCATCCGCCACCTGGGCCCAGGCGTCGTCCGCCAGCTCCACGTCCAGCCCGGGCAGCACCACGACGCCGCGCGGCGCGCGGGCGATGACGGCCAGGAGGTCCGCCTCCGCCGGGGCCGTCCCGACCGATCCGGCGGCGATCAGCGCCGCGGCGGGCGGCGCCTGCGTCCAACGCTCGGCCAGCCGGCGCAGGAGCGCGGTGCGGCGCACGGCGACGTCCACGAGGCCCAGGTCCTCCAGCCGCTTGGGCCAGGCGCGGCTGGCGATGGAGAGGAAGCGGGCGCTGACCTCCCAGTGCTTGGCGAGCTCCCCGTCCACCAGGCGGTCCACGGCGTCGGGATCGTCGCGCTCCTCGATCTGGACGGCGTCGAGGAAGCCGGCTAGGGCGTCGGCGAGGTCGAGCGCCTGGGCGGCGTCGACGGTCCGCCCCAGGAGCGGCGCGTGCTCGGTCACCAGGCGGGCGAGCTCGAACCGGCGCCGCAGGGGCGAGACGGCGGGGGCGAGGTCGAGCGCCAGGTCGCCCGGCTCGAACGGCGGCTCGCCCTCCTCCAGGTCGCCGAGCGCGCGGATCTGCGGCAGGAGCAGCGCCTGCCCGCCCCCCGCGCCGACGAACGCCTCCGCCAGCGCGCGGGCGCCGCGGCGGGTCGGGGTCAGCACCACCGCGTTGGCCAGCGCCTCGGGGCCGTCGGTGGACAGTGCGGCGTGGAGGCCGCGCGCCAGGTCGTCGAGGAACGGCCGGTGCGCGGCGATGCTGCGCCAGCGGGGGGCGGGGGAGTCGAAGAGGCCGGCCGCGCCGGGAGCAGGCTCGAAGAGGTCGGAGCTGAAGAGGTCCGCCTCGTTCACCCCAATCTCCCCTGCGCCGCAGGCGCGGGGGAGTACCCCGAAGGGGGGAGGGGGCCGCGCGCCGCAGGCGAGCGGAACGACGCGAGCGCCTTGCTGAACGGTTCCGCGCTGCCGCGCGGCCCCCTCCCGGCTCCGCCGATCTCCCCCATGCGGGGCATGGGGGAGATCAGGATCGCTGGCCTCATCCCCGCAGCCTCCGCTCCGCGTAGTCCACGTCCGGAGGCGAACTCACGTGGATCACCTCCGCGTCGGTCACCGCCCCGAACAGCCGGCCCTCCGCCGAGAGCCGCTTCCAGATCGGCACGATGGAGAAGGCGCCCTTATCCTCTCCTGGGCCCGCGACCAGGCCAGGCTTCAGAACCTGGAAGCCGATGTTGTTGAAGGGCGGCGGGTCGGCCGCGTCGTTGGAGTGGGTCAGGCGGCCGTCCACGTCCATCCGGAACCCCTCCGGGCGCCCGTAGCCGTAGCAGGCGGCGCGGGGGGCGAGCAGGATCAGCACGTCCATCCGCTCGGGGTCCCAGGCGTCGGCCAGCGCCTGCAGCGCGGGGCGATCGCGCTCGATCCAGACATTGTCGATGTTGGCGACCACGATCGGGTCGTCGCCCAGCAGCGCCGCCGCGTGCGCGATGCCGCCGCCGGAATCGAGCAGCGCCTCCCGCTCGTCGGAGATCGTCACGCGCGGAGCGGCGGCGCGGCGGGCCAGGTGCGCCTCCACGAGGTCGGCGTGATGGTGCACGTTCACCACCGCCCGCTCCACCCCCGCCTCGCCCAGGCGGTCCAGCGTGTGGTCGATGAGCGCCCTGCCCGCGACCGGCACCAGCGGCTTGGGCAGGGCGTCGGTGAGCGGGCGCATGCGCGTGCCCATGCCCGCCGCCAGCACCATCGCCGTGCGGGGCAGGCTCATGCGCGGGCCTCGGCGGGCATCCAGCGGTCGAACCACCGCTTCAACCCGGCGAG
>JASLDZ010000211.1 GCA_030151985.1 Caulobacteraceae bacterium
CCGCGATGAGCGCGCCCTTCCTGGCGGTCGACTGGGGCACGACGAACTGCCGGGCCTGGGTCGTGGACGGCGACGGTCGCGCGAGTCCGCGACGCGACTTCCCGCTGGGCGTCGCGAAGCTGGCGAAGGGCGAGGCCGCCCGCCGGTTCCGCGAGGAGGTGCGCCCCGCGATGGGGGCCGAGCGCCTTCCCGCCCTGATGGCCGGGATGATCGGCTCGACGCTGGGCTGGGCCGAGGCGCCCTACGCCCTCGCTCCGGCCGACGCCTCGGCGCTGGCGTCCCGCGTGCTGAGGATCGAAGGCGAGGCTCCGCCGGTCGCCATCGCGCCCGGCGTCCGCTGCCTGCGCCCCGACGGCGCGCCCGACGTGATGCGGGGGGAGGAGACGCAGATCCTCGGCTGGCTCGCGGGCGACCCGGCGCGGCGACAGGGCGCGCGGCTGGTCTACCACCCCGGCACCCACGGCAAGTGGGCGCGGTGCGTCGACGGGCGGCTGGAGCGTTTCGCCACCGTCATGACCGGCGAGCTGTTCGATCGCCTGACCTCCGGCGGCGTCTTGCGCAGCGACCCGCCCCCCGGGGTCGAGCCGGACTGGGAGGCCTTCGACCTCGGCCTGGCGCAAGCCGGCGACGGGACGAGGCTGATCGGCCAGCTGTTCACCGCCCGCTCGCGCGTGGTGGGCGGCGACCTGCCCGCGTCCGCCCAGCGCGACTACCTGTCGGGCCTGCTGGTGGGCGCCGACGTCGCGGCCGGCTCGGCGTTGGTGGGCGCCGGTGCGGACGAGCCGGTGGTCCTCCTGGGCGAACCCGCCCTCTGCGCCCGCTTCGCGCGCGCGCTGGACCGGGCGGGACGCGCGCACGAGACTTTCGACGGCGAGGCGGCGTTGCTGGCCGGCTTGGCCGACCTCGCCCGGCACGGAGCGCTGGCATGAGCCTGACCCTGGACGACGCCCTGGCCGAAATGCCGGTGGTCGCCATCATCCGCGGCGTCACGCCCGACGAGGTGGTGGCGGTAGGCGAGGCGCTCCACGCGGCCGGCGTGCGCGTGGTCGAGGTGCCGCTGAACTCGCCCGACCCGCTGGAATCGATCCGCCGATTGGGCGCGGCGCTGGGCGACCGGATCGTCCACGGCGCGGGCACGGTGCTGACGGCCGAGGCCGTGCGGCAGGTGGCGGAGGCGGGCGGCCGGATCATCGTCTCCCCCGACACCCGGCCCGAGGTGATCCGCGCGGCGCTGAAGGCGGGCGCGACGCCCCTGCCCGGCTTCGCCACCGCCAGCGAGGCGTTCCAGGCCTATGACGCCGGCGCGCGGCGGCTGAAGCTGTTCCCCGCCGGTGCCTACGGCCCCGCCCTGCTGAAGGCGCTGCGCGAGGTGCTGCCGAAGGACGCGACCGTCATGCCCGTGGGCGGCGTCGGCCCTGACACGATGGCCGACTGGTGGGCGGCGGGCGCGCGGGGCTTCGGGATCGGCGGCGACCTCTACAAGGCGGGCTTCACCCCGGTCGAGGTGGGCGAGCGCGCCCGCGCCGTCGTCGCGGCCGTGCGCCGGCTCAAGGGCTGAACCCGTGCTCCGCCTCGCGCCCGGCGTGGAGGTCGGCGACGACGAGGTGGAGCTGAAGTTCGTCCGCGCCTCGGGACCGGGCGGCCAGAACGTCAACAAGGTGTCCACCGCCGTGCAGCTGCGTTTCGACGTGGCGCGCTCGCCCACCCTGCCCGAGCGGGTGCGGGACCGGCTGATCGCGCTGGCGGGCTCGCGCCTGACCAAGGAAGGGGTGCTGGTGCTCACCGCCGACCGCCACCGCACGCAGGAGCGCAACCGGCAGGACGCGCTGGACCGCCTGGGCGCCCTGGTGCAGCGCGCCGCCGCCCCGCCGCCGCCTAAGCGCAAGGCGACGCGGCCGACCTACGCCTCGCGCCTGCGCCGGCTGGAGGGCAAGACCCGCCGCGCCGGGATCAAGGCGGGACGCGGCGCGCCCCGCTCTGACGACTGAGCCTAGTGGCTGACCCGCAGGCTGCCGATCGAGCCGGCGATGCTGTTGAAGGCGGCTTGCAAGCCAGAGGAGCTCGCCACGTCGATGTACTTGTCGGGGGTGGTGGCGCAGCCCTGCAGCAGCGTCTTGATGCTGGTGTCGGTCACCTCCACCGGCACGGTGTAGATGGTGACGCCCGCCGCCTTCATGTTCGAGCACAGCTTGCTCAGCCGGTTGTTCATGGCGGTGACGGGATCGTTGTACGAGCCCGCGTCGGTCTTGATCCGCTTCTGCCAGCTGTAGCCGTAGCCGGTGTAGTTGGAGTTGTCGTCGGCCGGCGATCCCGACGTGCCGGGGCAGTAGTAGAGGCTGCCGCCGCTCTTGCAGATCCTCACGTTCGCATAGCCCGAGGTGCCCGGCGTGCTGGTCTGCGCGTAGGTGTTGGCGCCGTCGGTCACCAGCACGGCGATCTTGAGCAGGTTCTTGGTGCCGTAGGGCTGGGCGCCGAACGGCATGTTGGGCGAGAGCAGGTTCCAGCCCCAGGCCATCCCGATCGGAATATGGGTGTTCCCGTTAGCCACCATCTGCGTGAGCTTGGTCTTCACCGCGCTGATGTTGGTGGTCAGGGGCAGCATGGCGGCGGTGCCGCAGCCCGAGTTGGGCCCGACCGTGTAGGGGCTGAGCGCGTTCGGCCCGTACTGCACCGAGCCGTAGCTCACCGCGCTCGTCGCCGGCGCCCGCACGTACTTCAGCACGTCGCCCTGCTTGTCCGAGAACTGCGTGTCGGTCGCCACGTCGCGCAGGTAGCTGTTGGCGTAGCCGTAGTAGGTCGAGCCGGAGAAGCCGCCGTCGTCCGGCTCGTCGGGGGCGAAGAAGGGCACGAACAACGTCGCGGGGTTGCTCGCGGTCGGGGCGTCGTCGGTGACGTCGTAGGGCATGGGGCGGCTTTCCACGCACCCGCCCCAGCTCGTGTTGTTCATCGCCTTCAGCAGCAGGAAGCGGTCGACGTTGGGGGTCGTGAACAGGTCCTGCCCGTAGGCCGAGGGCTGGATCCCGGTCAGCCACGTCTGCCCCTGGTAGGCCGACCCGATGTTCACGGAGATCGAGAACGGCACCACCCCGACCTTCAGCGCGTTCGGGTCGCCCGTCGCCTGCGCCGACGCCGAGAGCGTGTCGACCAGCGTGCCCGCGGCCGTCTGCAGGCTGGTCAGCTTGTTGTCGTCGGCCATGGAGCCCGTGTTGTCGAGCACCAGCGCCAGCTCCACGTGGCTCAAGCCGTACTTGATGGTCGAGGCTGAGGAGACCTGGAACGGACCCAGGTGCACCATGGCCGCCAGCGTCGGCTGCACGGTGGTGGACGCCGAGATGGTGACCACGCCCAGCGACTTGGTGACGTTCACCGTCACCGCGTTGGGGTCGAGCGCATTGCCGTGCAGGTTGGCCTTCACCCACGACTGCGCGGCGGGCTTCAGCACGGTGTCGAGGTCGGCCGAGGGCGACATCCGGCCGAGCGCCAGGCCCGCGGCGTCGGTGGCGTCCTGCAGCTCGCCCCGAGCTCCGGCGACGCGCGAGATGTCCATGCCGACCCCTGCGCCGACGAGCAGCGTGCCCATCACCACCGCCGCCACCGGCGCGATCGCGCCCCGCTCGTCGCGCGCCGCCCTGCGCCATGAGCGGGCGAAGCCGAGGACGCCGTCTTGGATACCCATACGCTCGATCCAGCCTGCGGACCCGCCCGCGAGGGCGGGGTCGCGTTGAAGGACGAGGCATACGGCGGGTCCGGTAAACGGGACCGCCTAAGAGGATCGTTAAGCTTCGATGAAGATGCCGCACCCCCGGCCGAGGCCGAGGGTGCG
>JASLDZ010000265.1 GCA_030151985.1 Caulobacteraceae bacterium
CAGCCTCCCGACGTCCTGCCGGGCCTGCCGGCCACCATCGACGAGGCCTTCGACGCCGCCGACCGCGACAACCCCGAGCTGAACCGCACCATTCTGGCCGACCGCGCCGCCCAGCAGCGCGTGCGCGAGGCCAAGGCGCAGATGCTGCCCTCGGTCAGCGCGCGCGCCTCCTACGGCTACAACGGGCCGGGCGGCTCTGAATCGAACTTCTACCTGCCCCAGTTCGACCGGCAGGTGTCCGGGACGGTGACGCTGACCCAGCCGCTGTTCACGGGCGGGCAGGTCAGCTCCCAGATCCGCCAGGCGGTGGAGCAGGAGGCTTCGGCCCGGCTCGGCATCGAGTTCGCGCGCCGCACGGCCGTGCAGTCGGTCTCGCAGTACTGGAACCAAGCCGCGGCCGCCGACGAGGAGCTGTCGTCGGCCGAGGAGGCGGTGCAGGGCGCCGTCGTCTCCAGCGAAGGCGCCGCCAAGGAGTACCAGGCCGGCCTGCGGTCCACGTTGGAAGTGCTCATAGAGCGCGAGCGGCTCCGCGACGCCCAGATCGTGCTGGCCCAGATCAAGTACTCCGCCTACGTCAGCCAGGCGGCGCTGCTGTCGGCCATGGGCCGCATGGAGGTCTCCCAGCTCAGCACGGCCGTGCCGCTCTACGATCCGGTCAAGCACTTCAAGCGCGTGCGCCACGCCGGCGCGCTGCCGTGGGAGCCGGTGTTCTCGGCGCTGGACAAGGGGCTGGGCTATCCCACGGGGCGCGGCAAGCCGATCCCCGCGCCCGCGCCGGCGTCCGTCCCCACCTCGCTCGCGCCCGCCACCAACCCGCCGCCCCCCGCCGGCGCCTACGCCCCCGCCGGCCCGATCGCGCCCCTGCCCGGCACGGAGGCCCGCAACACCCCGCTCCGCCTGGACAGCACGCCCGATCCGAAGGCGCCGGTGCCGACGGCCCGGCCCTGACCCCATCGCCCCGGAACCTTCGCGCGGAACGGCCCCGTCGAGCTGGGTTTGCGTCTCAGGCAGTCTCAGTCAAAGGCGCCGTGGGTTTCACGGGACCAGGCCTGCAGCGCGCGGCGAAGGTCGAAGGCGAAGGGGTAGCCTTGAGCGGTGAGCCAGCCCGGAGCGACTCGCGTGGACTTGACGAGCTTCATCACACGATCCGGATGGAAGGTGGAGGTTCGCGTCAGCGCATGGGCGAGGCGCGCGCCCAGGAGCACGGGCGCCAGGGGCAGTGTCGCGGGCCTAAACGCCTTGCCCTCCACCTCCGAAAAGGCCGCGACGATGTCCTGGGTCGAGCTCATCGCAGGAAAGGCGAAGTTGTAGAGGATTTCGGCGTCCGGGCGGTCGAGCGCGAAGTCGAAGGTGTTCAAGAGTTCGTCGACGTAGCCGCCGCTCTTCACCGTGTCACGACGGCCGGGATAGAGAAAATAGCCGCGCTTCAGCGCGCGGGCGAGCTTGGTGTAGTTGCCGCGCTCGCCCGGGCCGAAGACGACGGCCGGTCGCACCACCACCAGGCGGCGGCCCGGCCCGGCGGCGCGCCAGCGGCGGTGGAGGTCCTCCGCCAGCGCCTTGGACCGCCCGTAGTCGCTGACAGGCCGCAACGGCGAACGCTCGTCCAGCGTCTCTTCGCTGGGTCCGTAGACAGAGATGCTGCTGGTGAAGAGGATCCGATCGACGCCCGCCCGCTCGGCGAGGGCGCAGGCGTTCAGCGCGCCTTTGACGTTGGTCTCGTAGTACTCGTGAGGCGGGTGGCCGGGCGTGCGGTGCACGGCGGCCAGATTGAAGAGGGTCCCGCCGGGGAACGCCATCTCCGCGCCGAGCGGTTCGCGCACATCGGCCTGGACATAGTCCACCCCGTCCAGTCGCTCCCGCGGCGGCTCGCGGTCCACCGCGATGATGCGGCGCGCCGCCGGCGACGGTTGGGCGAGCCGTCGGACGAGCCGGGTGCCGATGAAGCCGCTGGCTCCAAGGATCGTGACTCCGTCTTGCATGCGTTACTCTTGAGAGACCGGCGCGTGCCGCGCCGGGACGCGGGGCGCTCATAGGCGGTTGACGGCATGATAGCTAGGCGCGCGCGACGCCGAGTGGGCGGCCGTCGCGGGCTCTAGGGGGAGGGGAGCTTCTAATGGAAGGTTCAGTCTTCGAGACCATGGCGGCCAACGACAACACGCCTCCTCGCGAGGAGGGCGACGGTCAGGCGCCGAGTTCTCGGCTGGACGCCGAGGATCGCTTCTACTTCGCGCCGACACATCCTGACGCGCTCGCCGTCCCCGGAGGGCCTCAAGCGCCTTACGAATCGATCGGCTGAGCGCCACGCTTCTGCTTGCATACGAAATGTCAAGCCTGTGGGGGCAGGCTGCAGGGAGGTTCCTGGAGACCCTCCCGTGCTCCTCGCCGGCGCAATCGCCTTTCTCCTCTGTTCAGCCGGGCCGCCTTTCCCCTCGCTGACCCGCCCGGCGCCGTCGTCGCCGTTGGAGGCTGCCGTTCTCGTCGAGTTGAACCGGGTGCGGGCGCGTCCGCTCGCCTACGCGCCGCTTCTGCGCGCCTACCGCGCCGCCTTCCAGGGCGACGTGGCGTATCCCTCGGGCGAGGAGGAGGGGGTGGAGACTCAGGAAGGAACCCGCGCGGTGGACGAGGCGCTCCACGACCTCGCGGCGCGGGGCGCGGCCCCCGACCTGTCTTGGGACGAGCGGCTGGCGAGATCGGCCGCCGACTTGGCTGAAGACCAGCGGCGCAGCGGCGCCACCGGCCACGACACCTCGGACGGCGCGCCCTTCGCGGTCCGGTTGGCGCGCCACGTGGCGCTCACCGGCCAGGCCGGGGAGATCATCGCCTACGGCGAGACGACGCAGGAGGCGGTCGTGCGCGCCTTCCTCGTCGACGACGGCGTGCCGGACCGCGCCCACCGCCGCGACCTCTTCGCCCGGGCGTTTCGACGAGCGGGAATCGCCTGCCGGCCGCATCCCGCCTTCGGCGTGAGCTGTGTCGTCGATCTGAGCTCCTAGGCCAGCGGTCGCGCCCCGGCGTCGGGCGTTCGCCGGCCCCATCATACGGAGCCCGGCGCGATCTTCACCCCGCAATCCTATACCCACGGAGCGGCTCTAGGAGCTCGCGGCGCGCTTCACTCGTCCTTCAGCCGATCGGCGAGAAGCAGCCGGATCGCCTCGGCGCGAGTCAGAGGTCGTCGCTGACGCGCGAGCCAGGCGTCAAGCTTCAGGATCATTTCGGGCGAGAGCCGAAGCCCCACCTGAACGAGGGGAGACGGCAAGCCCACTACTCCTGCGAAGGCGCGTGATCCGCCCGGCCATCCGCCTTGTCGCAGAAGCCGCTGGTCCTTCTCAATGCGGCCATGACGGCAGCCTCGACCACAGGCGAGAGGTCCGGAAGAGACCCAAGGGGAGGGGGCGCGGGGCTGCGACTGCATCGCGCATCGCGTGCCCGCTCCGGCGGTGGCAGTCTTCGGGAGGGGACCAAAGGTGAGGCGCGGCATTCGAATTGCGATCCAGGATCCTGAGGCTCTGAGCTCCGCCTATGAGGCGGGCGCGAGCGGCCTGAGCCTCGCCGCGGAGCTGGGCGTCTCTCGGCACACGATCTATCGCCGGCTGCGAGCGCAAGGCGTGGCGCTCCGCCCTAGCGGACGGGAACCGTTGAAGCTGGATGTGCAGGACATTCTGGCGCGCCATGCAGAAGGATGGAGCCTGTTTGCGATCGCGCGTCGCCATGGTTGCCGAAGATCCAGCGTGATGCGCGTGCTGGAGGCGTCGGAGGCGCAGGCGCCGCGGCTCGCCTCGATGCTGTGATCGCGTACCGGCTCGAGGGCGGGTGGGTCGCGGCGAACCTGAAAGCGTCGCCACGTGCGGCGGGCTCCCGGGCGACGGCGGACCCCTTTCGGCCGCGATTTCGCCGCAGGCGCGAAGGGCGTTCGTCATGGCCCGTCCCGTGGTAGGAGGGGTCAAGCCGGGCATGAGGTGGATGCACGCCGCGGCCGGGGACCGGCCATGACCTTTGCGCTCAAGACCGGCGCCTGCGCCGCTGCGTTGATGATGACGATCGCGGGGTCCGCCCACGCGGGCGTGACCTTCGTCGCTTCCGGCGTCGGCGCCAACGGCCATGCGACCGCCGCAAGCGGGACGACCACCTCGTCGGGCGACGGCGCAGGGACCGACAGCTTGATCGCCCCGGGCGACGAAGAGGCCACCGCCCTCGCCACCGCCGGCGTGATCGGCAAGAAGGCGGCCGTGCTGGCCGACAGCCAGGCGTTCGAGGACGCCTTCGCGAGCTTCGTGGATGCCGCCTCGGGCTCGGTGGACTTCAGCGGCCACACGTTCGCGGACGCCGTCGTTCCGGGCGCGACCGCAGCGGCGACGAACACCGGAAGCTCCTTCTTCTACACCTTCTCCATTGACTACAAGTCATGGCTGATCGTGGACTACGATCTTTCGGAGACAGCGCTGGCGTCTCAGTTCTACAACGCGGGAAGCCTGTACGACGTCACCACCTCGACCTCGTTCGGTCTGGTGGGTGGGCTGGGCGCGGGTCAGTCCAGCGGCACGCTCAGCCAGCTTCTGGATCCAGGCACCTACACCCTCTACCTCAACACCGCCGACGGCGACGACGTCATGGCCAGCGGTGTCGCCTCGGTCTCGGGCTCTCACGAAGAAACCTATGACTTCGCGATCTCCCCCGCCCCGGAGCCGGGTCTCTGGGCCTTGATGTTGACCAGCGTCGGCCTGGCGGGCCTTAGGCTGCGCCGCCGCCGGGGGCTGACGCTCGCGGTGTAGGGCCCGTAGACCGCCCCCGCGAGCGGCTGGGCAGGCGCGCTGCTGGCGCGGCGGCGGGCAATCCCCTGCCGCGGCCTCGTCGCGAACAGAAGCGAAGCTTAGTGAAAGCTCGCTCCGAGGGCGCGCCTGCGCTCAGACTCGTCGGCCCTCAGAGCGTCGTGTCTCACCGATGCCTGATGGGGAAGGGGCCTAGCTCTTCGCCTCCAAAGCGCTACCGCGGACGTTCGTCAACCGTCGGCAGAACCTTGCGACATCGCAAGTATCTGACTTGATCCCGCTCAACGTTGCCTGATGGTTAACAAAGGTCTACAGCGCTAAGCAGTTCGTGTTCGTCAGTCGCAAATAGGGGTTTGCCATGATGAAGTCGATCCTAGCCGGCGCTGCGGCGCTGATCCTGGCCGCGATGTGCAGCGGTGCGCACGCGACAACAGTTGCAACGATTTCAGGATGTTACGATTGCGGCGTGTATGACACGCCGTCCCTGATCTTCAACAACACGACGGGCGGGACGCTAACGAACGCCAAGATCGTGCTGACAGGCTACCAAGGCGACAACAACGGCCTGAGCGCCAGCGTCTGGCTGGGCGACCTCTCGGCCGGTTCGACGCAGGTGTTCTGGGGCAGCCTTCCTGGGGTTCCCGGCGGGACGACGCCTGGAAACCTGACCGCCTACGACTACGACGACGAGTACATCGGCACGCCCTACGCCATCAACGACCCGACCTGCGGCGGCGGCGGCTGCGCACCGGGCGGAGGCTCGCAGTGGTACGCCGACGTCGGGAACTTCAACGTGGTCTTCACCGCCACTGTGGTGGGCGGCGTCTACGACGGGCAGTCGGTCTATTCGGTCTTCAGTCCTGCGAACAACGCCACGGGCGGGTTCGTGGGTTGGGAAGGTCTCGATCCCAAGGGCTACTCCGAATCGCCGCTCTACGATGTCCACGACGGCTCGCTGACCGGCCGGCTTGCCGACATCGACCTCGGCGTTCCGCCGTCGGCCCCTGAACCGCAGACGTGGCTTCTGATGCTGACCGGCGTGTTCGGGTTGGGGCTGGTCCTGCGTCGGCGGTCCTCCCCGGTCAGGGTCGCCTGAGGCTGGCGGTTTGAGGAAGGGGCGCGGCCCTCGGGTCGCGCTCTTCCCTTCGCATCCCGAGCGGCGAGCACCGGCGCGAAAGTTCTCTAACGCGCTCGGGCCGGCGTTCAGGAGCGGGCGGCGAGGAGCGCGCCGGCCGGGGCGACCCGCGAGGGAGCCTCTCGCCGGGCGCTGAAGCTCTTCGCGAAGGGGCGCCTTTCTCCTACGGCGGCGTCGCGCCCCTTACGCCGTGGTGCTGACTGTCCATGTGGCG
>JASLDZ010000288.1 GCA_030151985.1 Caulobacteraceae bacterium
CGCCAGCCGAAGCCCTCGCTGTTCAGGATGGGCGCGCCCGAGAGGCTGCTCGCCCAGGCTTCCGGGGTTGTCGGACGCACGGGGGCCTCCAGGACGCTCTCGCCGGGCCGGATGCTTCCACCTTTGCGGCGCCGGAGAGAAGCCGGCCCGACGCCGCAGGCTTTCGCAATCTTGCCTCCATCGTCGCCAGGGTGCTGCAACCCGCACGGACGCGACCGGCAGAGGTGGGAAGGCGCGCCGATCCGGGCGAAGCTGAGCCGAGACAGGGAGCCGGGCGATGACCGCGGACGTCACCACCGTCGACACGGGCGGCGTGGCCGAAAAGGCGCGGCCGAAGCGCGAGGTGATCTACCGCCACACCGTGCTCGTGCGGCTGACGCACTGGGTCAACGCGCTGGCGATCTTCCTCCTGATCGGGACGGGGCTGAACATCTTCAACGCGCACCCGCACCTCTACTGGGGGCAGCGGGGCGCCAACGCCGACACCCCCGTCCTCTCCATCCACAGCGAGACGGTCAACGGCGCCGCGCGGGGGATCACCCAGATCGGCGCGCTGAAGATCGACACCACCGGCGTGCTCGGGCTTTCCAGCTCCCACGGGCAGCTGATGGGCCGGGCGTGGCCCGCGTGGATCACCGTGCCGAGCTTCACCGACCTGGCCGACGCGCGGCACTGGCATTTCCTGCTGGCCTGGGTGCTGTCGATCAACGCGCTGGTCTACATCCTCTGGAGCCTCTCGATCCGGCACGTGCAGCGCGACCTCTGGCCGACGCTCGCCGACCTCCGGAGCATCCCGCGCTCGGTGCTCGACCACGTGAAGCTGAAGCACCCGGTGGGCGAGGAGGCCAAGCGGTACAACGTGCTGCAGCGCTTCGCCTACCTGGGGCTGATCGGGCTGGTGACGGGGATGATCCTGACGGGGCTGACGATGTCCCCCGGCTTCGACGCCTTCGCGCCCTGGCTGCTGGACCTGTTCGGCGGCCGCCAGTCGGCGCGCACGCTGCACTTCGTGTTCGCGACCCTGATCTTCGCCTTCATCGTCGTGCACCTGGTGGAGGTCGTGCTCGCCGGGCCGATCAACGAGGTCCGCTCGATGATCACCGGCCGCTACGCCGTTCCGCCGGAGCACTCCTGACATGGCGCTGATCACCCGCCGCACCGCGCTGGTCGCCGCCGGCGCCGGCTTCAGCCTGGCCGGCTGCTCCAAGGTCGTGCAGGGCGACAAGCTGACCGCCAACCCGCACTTCCAGCACGTCCTCTCCTTCGGCCAGGACTGGACCCGCGCCAGCCAGCGCTTCCTGCTGGGCGGCGGCGCGATGGCGCGGGAGTTCAAGCCGTCGGACCTGTCGCCGGTCTTCAAGGCCAACGGCACCCTGCAGCCGGGCGGCGACGACTACGCCCGCCACGTCGACGAAGGCTTCGCCAACTGGAAGCTGGACATCGCCGGCCTGGTGGCGCGGCCGATGAGCCTCTCGGTCGCCGAGGTGCGCGCGCTCCCCTCCCGCACCCAGATCACCCGGCACGACTGCGTGGAAGGCTGGAGCGCCATCGGCCAGTGGACGGGGGCGCCGCTGGGCTTGCTGCTCAAGGCGGCCGGCCCTCTCCCGGCCGCGAAGTACGCGGTGTTCTGGTGCGCCGACAACCTGGAGGGCGAGCCCGCCAAGGGGGGCGAGCAGGCGCCTGGCCAGTACTACGAAAGCGTGGCGCTGGTGGACGCTTTCCACCCGCAGACCCTGATCGCCTACGCCCTCAACGGCAAGCCGCTGGACATCGCCCATGGCGCCCCGCTTCGCCTGCGGGTGGAGCGGCAGCTCGGCTACAAGCAGGCCAAGTACATCCAGAAGATCACGCTGGTGGACTCGCTGCACGGCATCAACGGCGGCAAGGGCGGCTACTGGGAGGATCGCGGCTACGAGTGGTACGCCGGGATCTGACGCGCCCCGTCGGCGACCGCAAGGGCGCGCCGGCGGAACCGGCGCGCCCTCCACGCCCGTCAGTGGGTCATGTTGCCCGAGGACGTCGAGCTGGAGCTCATGGCGCCCGAGCTCATGGCGCCGGACGACATCGCGCCCGAGCTCTTGGACTTCTTGGCCGGCTTCTTCGCCGCCTTGTGCGTGCTCTTGCCCGAGGACATCGCGCCGGTGGAGTTGGAGCCGCTGGACATGGCGCCCGTGGACATCCCGCCGGAGGACTGCGTCCCGCTCTGCTGGGCGAAGGCCGGGGCGCACAGGGCGCCGGCGAGCGCGAGCGCCGCGGCGGTGGTCAGCATCGTCTTCATGGTCTCTCTCCTGTAGCGCGCCCGGCTTCGTGGCCGGGAGCTGCGGCCCGCACAGCGCGGGACCTCTTGTCGAACCCTTGGGGAGGGGCGGTTGTTCGCACGCCCCGCGATCAGGCGCGGGCGGCGGCGACGATCGCACCCCCCTCCCCCGCCTGAACCAGGATCGCCGTCTTCAGGCCGGCCCCGGCGTCAGCGGGAAGGCGGTACGCCTGCGCCCGCCCCGACCAGTCGCCCAGCTTCACCAGTTGGCGCACGACGTTCCTGTGCGGCAGCGTCTTGCCGGCGTTCTCGCCGCGCCGGACCGGCACCTGGACGATCCTGGGGTCGTAGCGGACGAGCCAGACCTGGCCCCGTCCGGTCGCGGCCCCCACGGCGACCTGGCCCCCCGCCACCGAGACCCGCGGCCCGCCCTGGCCGCGGTCGGCCTTGGCGAGCGTCTGCTCGATCTCGCCCTTGCGGACGCCCACCACATCGATCCGGCCGTTGACGACGACCTGGGGGGTATAGACCTGCGTGTGCCTGAAGGCGCGCGCGTACTCCCATTGCCGGGCCGTGTACTGCGGCGAGTCGAAGGTGTCCTTCCAGCCGAGCTGGTCCCAATAGGTGACCTGGAAGCTGAGCGCGAGCACGTCCGGACGGTCGGCCAGCGCCATCACGTTGGCGTTGGCCGGAGGGCAGGACGAGCAGCCCTGGCTCTGGAACAGCTCGACCACGGCGGGGTGCGAGGGATCGGCGGCGAGCGCCGAACCGGCCGTCGCCGCGGTGAGGGCGGAGGCGAAAAGCGCTGCGCCGACGCGCCGGGCGGCGGAACGACGGGTCATCGGGCATCTCCTCCGCGACGGTGACGGCGGGCGAACCTCGGCGCGCCGGTGCGGCCGGAAGGATCATGCCCGGATCGCCACGGTTCGTCGCGGTCGTTGACGTGACGCCGCTCCGCCGGATTGCTCCCTTTTCGGCCGCCTTGCCTCCTCCCGCTGCGAAGCCCGGACCTGCCGTGTAGGATGGCGGCCGGCATGAGCCTGACCCTGTCCCGAGCCGAGGCCCCGGCGGCCGAGCGCGCGCTGCTGCCCGCCCCCTGGTGCGAGCCCCTGGCGGCGCTCGCCCCCGTCGCCGACGAGCCCTACGCCTTCGCGCTCCTGTCCGACGGCTCGCCGCAAGCGCGGTGGTCGTACGTCGGACGCGCGCCCCGCCGCCGGCTCTCGACCCTGGACGAGCTGCGCAGCCTGCTCGCGAACGGCGAGCCGGCGGCGGAGGGGCCGCCGTTCCAGGGAGGCGCCGTGGGCCTGGCCGGCTACGAGTTCGGCGCGACGCTGGAGGTCTCGGCCCCGCAGGCGCGAAGGGGCGGCTGGCCGGACCTCGCCGGCGGCGTCTACGACTCGCTCCTCGCCTTCGACCATCACGAGCGTCGGGTGTGGGCGGTGGGGCGGTCGCGGACGCGGGAGGGCGCCGCGGCGCAGGCGCGCGCCGCCCTGGCGCTCCGGGAGGGGGCCGCGCCGGTGAATGCGTCGCCTCGCGCGGCGATCCTGGCGCCGCTCGCCTTCGCCCGCGACTATCCCGAGGCGGTGGAGGCGGTGTTGAAGGCGATCGCCGGGGGCGAGATCTTCCAGGCCAACATCGCACGCGGCTGGGGCGGCGCGCTGGCGGAGGGGGCGCGGCCGTTCGACGTGCTGGCGGCGCTCGCCGAGGCCAGCCCCGCGCCCTTCGCCGGCTACCTGCGCCTGCCGGGCCGGGCGGTGGTGAGCAATTCGCCCGAACGCTTCCTGAGCGTCTCGCCCGAAGGCTTGGCCCGCACCCAGCCGATCAAGGGCACGCGCCCCCGAGGGCTCACCCGGGCGGAGGACGAGGCGCTCGCCGCCGAGCTGCTCTCCAGCGCCAAGGACCGGGCGGAGAACCTGATGATCGTGGACCTGATGCGCAACGACCTGTCGCGCGCCTGCACGCCCGGCTCCGTCGAGGTGAAGCGGTTCTGCGCGTTGGAGAGCTTCGCCAACGTCCACCACCTGGTTTCGACCGTGACCGGACGGCTGGCGCCCGGCCGCGACGCGCTGGACCTGTTCGCCGCCGCCTTCCCTCCCGGCTCGGTGACCGGGGCGCCCAAGCTTCAGGCGCAGGCGGTGATCGCCCGCCACGAACCGCCGCGCGGCCCCTACTGCGGCTCGCTGTTCTGGGCCGGGGAGGACGGGGCGTTCGACTCCAACGTGCTGATCCGCACGCTGGCCTGCGAGCAGGACGCCGGCGGCGGCTGGCGCTTCGAGACGCGGGCCGGCGCCGGGATCACGGCCGACAGCGACCCCCGGGCCGAGGACGCCGAGGCGCTCGCCAAGATCGCGGCGATCCGGCGGGCGCTGGGCGGGTGAAGCGGCGATGATCCCTCCCGACGATCGCGGCCTCACCCTTGGCGTCGGCCTGTTCGAGACGCTGTTCGTGCGCGACGGCATGCCGGCGCACTGGCCTGCCCACCACGCCCGCCTGTCGCGGGGCTGCGCCGTGCTCGGCCTGCCCGCGCCCTCCGCGTCCGCCTGCCACGCCGCCGCCGAGCAGGCGCTCGACGCCGCCGGGCTCGCGCGCGGCCCCGCGGCCTTGCGCCTGACCTGGACGGGCGGGAGCGGCGGAC
>JASLDZ010000305.1 GCA_030151985.1 Caulobacteraceae bacterium
CCTGCGCGCGGCGCTGACGCGGGGGCTCAAGGCCTACGGCGAGCTGTCGAACGAGAAGCGCGCCGGCCTGATCACGGCGGAGGACGTGGCGGCGCAGGCGGGGGTCCTGGTCAGCGTCTTCGTGCGCAACCCCGAGTTCCAAGGCCAGACCAAGGAGCGCCTCTCCAGCCCCGACGCCCAGCGCCTGGTCGAGCAGGCGCTCCGCGACCCCTTGGACCACTGGCTGACCGCCCAGCCAAAGGCCGCCTCCGCGCTCCTGACCTTCGTGGTCGAGCGCGCCGAGGAGCGGCTGAAGAAGCGGAAGGACCGCGAGGTCGCCCGCGCGTCGGCTACTCGAAAACTGCGCCTCCCCGGCAAGCTCGCGGACTGCGCGAACAACGCCACCGGCGAAAGCGAGCTCTTCATCGTGGAGGGCGACTCCGCCGGCGGCAGCGCCAAGCAGGCGCGGGACCGCAAGACCCAGGCGGTGCTGCCGCTGCGAGGCAAGATCCTGAACGTCGCCTCGGCCTCCAGCGACAAGACGGGCAAGAACGCCGAGCTCTCCGACCTGATGCTGGCGTTGGGCGTGCAGGGCGGCGCTCGCTTCCGCGAGGAGGACCTCCGTTACGACCGCGTGGTCATCATGACCGACGCCGATGTGGACGGCGCCCACATCGCGAGCCTGCTGATCACCTTCTTCTACCGCACCATGCCCGAGCTGATCCGGAACGGCCGCCTCTACCTCGCCCTGCCGCCCCTCTATCGCCTGAGCCACGGCAAGGAGATCGCCTACGCCCGCGACGACGCCCACAAGGACGAGCTCCTGGCCACCGCCTTCAAGGGCAAGAAGCCGGAACTCAGCCGTTTCAAGGGCTTGGGGGAGATGATGCCCGCCCAGCTGCGCGAGACCACCATGGCCCCCGCGACCCGCACCCTCGCGCGCGTCCACCTCCCCCGCGACGAGGAGGGGGCGGAGGAGTTGGTCGAGCAGCTGATGGGCAAGAAGGCCGACGCGAGGTTCCGCTTCATCCAGGAGAACGCGGCATTCGCGGCGGAGGATTTGGACGTCTGACGGACGGCGGGGGCGAAGGTCCGCTCGCGACCGTTGCGCACGCCCACGCCTCGTCTGGCGGAAGACGCGGGAGGGGCACGTTGCCCGAGCCGCGCGCCAAAGGCATTCTCATCTCCATGTCCGCTGCGTCCGCCACCCGCCGCTTCAACCCGCGCGAGCACCTGAGCGCCGAGGAGGTCGCGCGGGTTCGGGCGCGGTCCACCGTCTGGGGCGTGGCGCTGGTGGCGCACTGCTGGGCGGTGATCGGACTGGCGATGGCGCTGGTCGCGTGGGCGCCGAACCCGCTGACGATCCTGCTGGCGATCATGGTGATCGGCTCGCGGCAACTGGGGCTAGCGATACTGATGCACGAGGGCGCGCACGGCGGCTTGGCGAGGGGCGAGCGGTTGAACCTGTGGCTCAGCCAGTGGCTGTGCGCCTATCCCGTGCTGGCCGAGACCCTCGCCTACCGGCGTTACCACTTCACGCACCACGCCCACACGCAGACGGAGAAGGATCCCGACCTCGTCCTCTCCGCCCCCTTCCCCACCACCCGCGCCAGCCTGCGCCGCAAGCTGGTGCGCGACCTGACCGGCCAGACCGGGTTCAAGCAGCGCAAGGCGCAGCTCGTCGCCGCCCTTGGCCGCAAGGGTGAGTCGCTGGCGACGCGCGCCCGAACGTTCTCCGAGCGCCTTGGCCGACCGCTGCTGGTGAACGCGTTGCTGTTCGCCGGGCTGGCGGCGGTGGGACGGTGGTGGCTCTACCCGCTGCTGTGGGTGCTGCCGATGCTGACCTGGTATCAGGCCGTCACGCGGCTGCGGAACATCGCCGAGCACGCCGTGCTGCCGAAGGACGAGCCGCTGGCCGTCGCCCGCACCACCCGAGCGGGCTTCTTGGAGCGGGCGTTCCTCGCGCCCTACTGGGTGAACCACCACGCCGAGCACCACCTGATGCTCTACGTGCCCTGCTACCGCTTGCCGCTGCTGCACCGCCTCCTGATGCGGGGCGAGGCGGGCCGGCGGATGGAGGTGCGGCCGGGCTACCTCAGCGTCATGCGACTGGCGACGGCGCGGGGCTGAGCGCGGGCCTCACGGCCGCAGCTGCGCAGGGGCGCCGGTCGGGTCGGCCTGCATGCGCCACAGCTCGGCGAACAGGCCGCCCTTGGCGCGCAGCTCGGCGAACGCTCCGTCCTCGACCACCTGCCCGCCCTTCAGCACCAGGATCCGGTCCAGGCCCACGAGGGTGGAGAGCCGGTGCGCCACGGCCAGCACGGTGCGGCCTTCCATCAGCTCGCGCATCGCCGCCTGCACCGCCGACTCCGAGGCGGTGTCGAGCGCGGAGGTGGCCTCGTCGAAGATCAGGATGGGCGAGTCCTTCAGGAAGGCGCGGGCGACGCCGATCCGCTGGCGCTGGCCGCCGGACAGCTTGGCGCCCCGGTCGCCCACGACGGTGTCGTAGCCCTCGGCCAGGTCGCAGATGAACTCGTGGCAGTGGGCGGCCTTGGCGGCCATGAACACCTCCTCGTCGCTCGCCTCCGGGCGGCCGAAGCGGATGTTCTCCATCACCGAGCGGTGGAACAGGGTGATGTCCTGCGGCACCACCGCCACCTTGTCGCGCAAGTGGTCCTGCCGGATCGCCGCCACCGGGTCGCCGTCGACCAGCACCCGGCCGGACTGCACGTCGTAGAGGCGCTGGACGAGGTGGGTGATCGTGGTCTTGCCCGCGCCCGAGACGCCGACCAGCCCCACCTTCTGCCCCGCCGGGATCTCCAGCGTCACGTCGCGCAGCACGGGGCGCTCGGGCTGGTAGCCGAAGGTCACGTGGTCGAAGCGGATGGATCCGCCCCGCGCGATGGGCGAGCGAGGCGCGGGAGGGTCCAGCACGCCGTGAGGCGCGCCGATCAGGCGCAGCGTCTCCTCGATGTAGGTGTACTGCTGGCCCACGTCGATCAGGCTCAGCGCCAGGTCGCGGGACCCGTGCAGCAGGCGGAAGGTGAGCGCGCTGACCAGCACCACGTCGCCGGGCGTGATGCGTCCGAGCTGCCAGATGTGCACCGCCCAGGCCAGCGTGCCGCCCGCCATCAGCACCAGCGCGGCGTCATTGGCGGCGCGCAGTCCCTCGTTGTGGAGCGCGCTCTTGCGCTGGGCGTCGGCCTCCGTCGAGAAGGCGCCCTCCAGCCGGCTGCGTTCACGCATGCGGGCGGAGAAGCTCTTCACCGCCCAGATGTTGCCGATCACGTCCATCAGCTCGCCGCCCACCGCCGACGCCTCGCGCGCGTAGTCGCGGTGCAGCGGCCGGCCCAGGAGGCCGAACAGGACGAGCGCGCCCGTCGTCACGCTGACGAAGGCGCACAGGGCGAGCGTCATCGGCATGTCGAGCGCGGCGAAGATCACCAGGGCGCCGACCAGGTTGATCACCGGCGGCGTCACGTCGAACGCCAGCCGGTTGGAGAGCGCGCCGAACGCCCCCGCCGTCGCCGTGATCCGCTGGCCCAGCGACCCGGCGGGGTTTTCGTTGAAGTAGCGGATCGCGTGGCCCGCGAGATGTCCGAACAGGTCGATGCGGATGTCCACGCCTGAGCGGATGGTCGCCCGCATGCCGATCCAGCCCGCCATGCGCCAAAGCGTGCTCTCCAGCGCGATCAGGGCGATGAAGATGCCCAGCGCCAGGTAGACGCCGCCTACCGCGGGCGGCCGGTGCGCCATCGCGTCGATCAGGAGCTTCATCGCGTACTGCACGCCCACGCCGCAGCATGCGCCCAGCGTCACGAGCGTGATCAGGCTCAGGAAGCGCCAGCCCCGCAGGCGGACGTAGTGGCCGATGAAGCGCAGCGGGTGGGTCAGCCGCCGCCGCCGCCGTTTGTCGCGCGGCACGGCGGACGCCGCGAGATCAGGGGTCATGGTTTCGCCGGAGGGCGCGGGTCGTCAGACCGGGCGATCAGATGTTAGGAAGCTTGGCCGAGAGGGACAAGCGGGCGTTAGGTCTCATATGGCCGTCCGTCCACGTGAGTGAAGGGGCCGTCGCCTTCGACGCGCAGGTCGATGCCGGGATAGGTGGCCACGTCCTCCGCCGGACGGTGCGAGCCCACCTCGAGCAGCAGCGCGTCGCGGCCGGAGCGATTCTGCAGGTGGTGGCCGTCCGGGTCGCCCGCCCTGAAGCCGGCACAGTCGCCCGCGCGCAGCACCTCCTCGCCCGCATCGGTGACGAGCACCACCTCGCCCTCAACCACCCACACGAACTCGTCCTCCGCCGAGTGCCAGTGGCGCTGGCTGGACCACTGGCCGGGCGGCAGCCGCTGCAGGTTGACGCCGAACTGGGTCAATCCCGCCGCGTCGGCCAGCCGCCGACGGCTGCGGCCGCGGCAGGGTTCGTCGTAGGGCGGCGGATAGCTCGTGCCGTCCCGGCGGGGCGCGGTCTCGATGTCGATGCGCTTGCCCAACCGCCCGCTCCTTCACCCTGGAAGCCGGTCAGTCTATGGCGGAGCGCGTGGATGCGCACGACCTCTCCGACCCCTTGGCGCTCGCACGGGCGCTGATCCGCCGCCCCTCCGTCACGCCGACCGACGCGGGCGCGATGGACCTCGTGCAGGGCTGGCTGGAGGCGCTCGGGTTCTCGGTTCGGCGCATGCGGTTCGGCGCGATCGAGAACCTCTACGCGAGGCGAGGCGCGCACGGACGTAACCTGTGCTTCGCGGGCCATCTGGACGTGGTGCCCGTAGGCGACGCCTCGGCCTGGAGCGCCGCCCCCTTCGAGGGCGAGGCGCGCGGCGGCTCGCTCTACGGACGGGGCGCGGTGGACATGAAGGGCGCGGTGGCCGCCTGGATCGCCGCCCTGGCCCGCACGCCGCCCGATCCTTCGGCCTCGCTCTCGCTGCTCATCACCGGCGACGAGGAAGGCGAGGCGCTGGATGGCACGCGCAGGGTCGTGGAGGCGCTGCTGGCCGAGGGCGAGCGGGTCGACGCCTGCCTCGTCGGCGAGCCCACGAGCGCCGAAACTTTCGGCGACATGGTCAAGACCGGCCGCCGAGGCAGCCTGAACGCGTGGATCACGGTGGAGGGCGTGGAGGGCCACGTCGCCTACCCCGACCGGGCGGCCAACCCCGTGCCCGTGCTGGTCGCTGTCGCGCACCGGCTGGCCACCCACCGGCTGGACGAAGGCTTCGAGGGGTTCCAGCCCTCCAACCTCGAGCTGACGGAACTCGAGGTGGGCAACCCCGCGCACAACGTCATCCCGCTCCGCGCGCGGGCGCGCCTGAACATCCGCTTCAACCCCTCGCATACCGGCGCCGCGCTGGTCGCTTGGCTGGAGCGGGAGTGCGAGGCGGCGGGCCGGGACTTCCGCGGGCGCGTGACGCTTGACGCCCGCGTGTCGGGCGAAGCGTTCCACACCGCGCCGGACGCCTTCACCACGGCCGTGGCGGACGCGGTCGAGGCGGTGGCGGGGCGGCGGCCGGTCTTCTCCACCTCGGGCGGCACCTCGGACGCCCGCTTCATCCGCGCCCTGTGCCCGGTGGTGGAGTTCGGCCTCGTCGGCGCCACGATGCACAAGGCCGACGAGCGCACGCCCGTGGCCGAGCTCGAGGCGCTGACGCAGGTCTACGCCTGCCTGATCGCGCGTTACGCCGTCAGTCCTTGAGCGAGGCGGGCACGTGGCCGCCGTTGTCGGCCAGCGCCTTCCACACCGCCTTGGACAGCGCCTCGTTCTCCTCCGCCGAGCCGTCCGCGCCGGCGTGCACGTTGAGCTCCTGCGCCAGGTCCCTGCGGGCGGCGAGCGAGCTGTCGAGGTCCAGGAGCTTCAGCAGGTCCACGATCGAGGTGCGCCAATTGCCGCCGCCGCCCTTCGCCTGCGCCATCTGCTCGAGCACCGCCTCCACGTCGACCGGCTGCGCGGGCGCCGCCTGGGCCGCCGGCTGAGGCGCCGCCGCCGACGGTTGGGCGGGAGCGGCCGCGGGGGCGGACTGCGGCGCGGCGGCGGGCTGCGCCTGCGAAGAAGCGGCCACGCCGCCGTGATGGAAGATCTTGTTCAGGATCGAACCGAAGATGCTCATGCCGACGCTCCTACTGGGGGAGCCCGTTCAACCCCACAAAGCGGCGCTCGGGTCCATTAAGGCGTCGCGGCGTCGAACAGGCGCTCGTAGAGGCCGCGCAGCATGCCCGCCGTCGCGCCCCAGATCGCGCGCCCCTCCCAGGGCATGACGTAGAACCGGCGCTCGACGCCACGGGGGTCGCGGCCGGTGCGCAGCTCGTGGTTGGCGGCGTCCATAAGCCAGGCGAAGGGCGCCTCGAACACCTCGGCCACCTCGGCTTCCGCGGGCGAGAGGGTGAAGCCCGGCTCGACGAAGGCGACCACCGGGGTCACGCGATAGGCGGTGATGGTCTCGTAGTCGTCCGCCAGGCCGACCGGCCGCACGAAGGCTGGGTCCAGCCCGATCTCCTCCCTCGCCTCCCGTAGCGCCGCCTGCACCGCCGTCTCGCCCGGATCGCAGCGGCCGCCGGGGAAGGCGACTTGGCCGGAATGCTTGCTGAGCGCCTCGGAGCGGCGGGTGAGGATCACCGTCAGCCCGCCCTCCCGCTCCACCAGCGGCACGAGCACGGCGGCGTCGGCGAGGGTGCGGTCCGCCCGCCACGCGTCGGGATTGAGGTCGTAGTCCGACCGGCCGCGCGCCCGCCGGGGGGAGTCGAGGGGATGCAGGCGCTCGGCCATCAGCCGCGCCAGCGCCTCCGGAGGCGACGACGGGGTGACGCTCACCCGGCCGGCGGCGGGTCGAGGGGGAACACCGCCCCGCGCGAGGCCACCGCCATCCGCTCCACGCCGTCCACCACGAGCGGCTCGGCCATCTCGACCAGCTCGTAGAACACCGGCCGGGTCAGCCGCGCCTCCAGCCCTCGCCGCACGTGCAGGTAGGGCGCCGGCTCGCCGGTGGCCGGGTCGGTCTCGACGCGCAGCGCATGGTCGGCGTCGGCCTCCACCACGTCGCCGACGTCGGTGAGGAAGCGCAGCGCCTCGCCCTCGCGGTCCACCCGCACCGCGCGGAAGGGCGCGTCCTCCACGGTGATCTTCAGCTTCTCGACGGGCGTGACCAGGTGGTAGCCGTCGGGGTCCAGGCGCAGGACGCTGGCGAACAGGCGCACCAGCGCCTCGCGGCCGATGGGCGTGCCCTCGTGCATCCAGACGCCGTCGCGCCGGATGACGATGTCGATGTCGCCGCAGTGCGAGGGGTTCCACAGGTGGACCGGGGGGGGGCCCTTCGCTCGCCCCGCCGCCGCGGCGACGCCGTCCAGGCCGCGCGGCGGGTTCTCGCTCACGAACCTTCTCCGGCGGTGAGCGCCCCGTCGAGCGCGTCCAGCGCCCCCTCCCGAAGCGCCCGCCAGAGCAGGCGGCGGGGATCGACAGGCCCCGGCAGCTTCACGCGGCCGGGCGGGACGGGCGCAAACCCCATCGGGCCGAAGCGGTCGAGATCGCCGACCAGCAGCACCGCGGTCCAGCCGGCCGCTCCGGCCCCGGCGCAGGCGCGCTCCACCAGCCGGGCGGCGATCCCGCGCCCTCGCAGGTGGGCGGCCACCGCGATCGGCCCCAGGAACAGCGCCGGCTGGCCGCCGACCGCCACCTCCCAAAGCCGCACGGCGCCCGCCAAGGCGCCGCCGCGCCAGGCGCAGACCGAAAGCTCCGGACGGAAGGCCGCCCCCTCCCGCACGCGCTCGGCCGTCTTGGCGAAGCGACCGGGCCCGAACGCCTGCGCCACCAGCGCCTCCACGGCCGGCGCGTCCGCCGCGCGCTCCGGGGCGAGGTCCACGGCGAACGCGGGAGGGGCGGGCGGCGGGGCGAGAAGGGCGGCGTCCATGGGTCAGGCGGGATGTGCGGCGGCGCGGCGGCGCGCGCAACCCCGTCGCCTCCGTCGCGATTGCATCGGCGGCCGATCCCCGCCAGTGAGGGACGGCTCCATGGACAGCCACGCCGCGCCCTCCCCCAACGTCTTCCGGCACCGCGACTTCAGCCTCTTCTGGGCGCAGCGGTTCTTCGCCACCGTCGGCTACCAGTCGGAGAGCGTGGCGATCGGCTGGCAGGTCTACGCGGTCGCGAGGCTGTCCCGGTCGGTGCAGGAGGGCGCCTTCCTGGTCGGGATGGTGGGGCTGTGCCAGTTCCTGCCCACGATCGCGCTGACGCTGTTCGCGGGCGACGCGGCCGACCGGCACGACCGCCGCCGGATCGTGCTGACCTGCCTCGCGATCGAGATCGCCCTGGTGCTGACGCTGGCCGGACTGGCGCTTCACCCGCAGCCCTCGCTCGTCCCGATCTTCGCCGTGGCCGCCGGCTTCGGAGCCGCCCGCACCTTTCTCTCCCCCGCCCAGGGCGCGATGGGACCCATGCTGGTGCCGCGGGAGGAGCTGCCCCGGGCGATCGCCTGGAGTTCGCTCGCCTGGCAATCGGGTTCGATCGTCGGCCCCTGGATCGGCGGCGCCTTGGTGGCGGTCGCGCCCGCCGCCGCCTTCGCGGGCGCGGCGGTCCTTTATGCGCTGTCCGGCGTCTGCGTCGCCTCGATCCGCACGGACCTCAGGCCCAAGGCGGCGGCCGGCCGGCGGGGAGACCAGATCCGGGAGGGGCTGGCCTATGTCTGGTCCAACAAGATCGTGTTCGGCTCCATCAGCCTGGACCTTTTCGCCGTGCTGCTGGGGGGAGCCACGGCGCTCCTGCCCGTGTTCGCGCGCGATGTGCTGCACGTGGGCGCGGACGGTTTCGGCGTGCTGAGATCGGGTCCCGCCATCGGAGCGGGGATCGTGGCGCTGGCGCTGACCCGCGGCCCGCTGCAACGGCGAGCGGGCCTGTGGATGTTCTCGGGCGTGGCGGTGTTCGGAGCGGCGACGGTCGTCTTCGGCCTGTCGAAATCGCTGTGGCTCTCGGTGGCCGCCCTCGTCGTGCTGGGCGGCGCCGACGCGATCAGCGTCTACGTGCGCAACACCCTGGTGCAGATCGTCACCCCCGACGCCATGCGCGGCCGAGTTTCCGCCGTGAGCGGCCTGTTCATCGGCGCCTCCAACGAGCTGGGCGAGTTCGAGACCGGCGTCGTGGCCCGGCTGATCGGGCCGGTCGCGGCCTGCGTGGCGGGAGGGCTGGGCTCGATGGCGGTGACAGGCCTGTGGACACGCCTCTTCCCCCAACTGCGCGACGCCGACCGGCTGGACGCGCCGAGACCCTGAACGAGATCCTCCGCATGGCCCGCTACGACTTCGCCTCCGACAACACCGCCGGCGCCGCGCCCGAGGCGATGAGGACGCTGCTCGCCGCGAACGACGGCTTCGCCTCCGGCTACGGGACCGACGAGGTCAGCGCGCGCGCGGCCGACCTGGTGCGGAACGTCCTGGACGCGGACTGCGACGTGCGCTTCGTCGCCTCGGGCACAGCCGCCAACAGCGTGGCGACCGCCGCCCTGGCCCGTCCGTTCGAGGCGGTGGTCGCGCATGAGCACGCCCACATCCTCACCGACGAGACCGGAGCGCCGGGCTTCTTCGGCCACGGCGTCGGCCTGATCGGCCTGCCGGGCGCGCACGGCAAGATCGAGCCCGCGGCGCTGGAGGAGGCGCTGGCCGCGCCGGACGTCTCCTACCGCCAGTCGCCCGCGGCGCTGTCGCTGACCAACGCCACCGAGTACGGCGGCGTCTACACCGCCGGGGAGGTGCGGGCGCTCACGGAACGGGCGCGCGCCAAGGGTCTGCCCGTGCACCTGGACGGCGCCCGGCTGGCCAACGCCGCGGCGTCGGGCTTCGACCTGAAGGCGATCCGAGAGCTTGGCGTGGACATCCTCGTGTTCGGCGGGACCAAGGCCGGGATGCCGCCGACGGAGGCGGTGTGCCTGTTCGACCGGGCGCTCTCCCGCCGCTTCGACGCGCGCCTGAAGCAGGGCGGACAGCTGCCGTCGAAGGGCCGCTTCTATGCCGCGCCCTGGATCGGCATGTTGGAGGACGGCGCTCTCCTGCGCCACGCGGCCCACGCCAACGCCATGGCGAAGACGCTGGCCACGCTCTCGCCCTTCCCCGTCACCCACCCGGTCGAGGCGAACGCGGTGTTCGTGGCGATGGACGAGCCCACCCGCCTGCGCCTCGCCGACGCCGGCTGGTTCGTCTACCGCTTCATCGACGGCAGCGTCCGCTTCATGTGCTCCTGGGCGACAAAGGAGGAGAGCGTCGAAGCTTTTGCAGAGGCGCTGCGGGCGGTGGTGTGATCCGCCCTCTCAACACGCGGGATCTGAGCATGGGTCGTGGACAAAATCTGCAAGCTGCAGATAACGTTCAATGGTTACTTGCAGGCGGCGGTCGTTGACATCCACCTTCCATGTTGCTCCACCGTTATAGTAAGCCGAGCCATCATAATCACGATACACACGCCATGCGTTCTGAGATTTTATTAAATCTCGTGCGCTATCTTTAGATAGTTTTGAGAGAGCTACATGATATGCTCGATCTATGCGACTATCCCATCTCTGAACCTCTTTATCAAGACAGTCCATTGAAGCAACTGTCGTGACGGCATCTTCGGCGCATTTTCGATATTCATCGGAATAGAAAGCTCTCACCGCATCGCCATGCGCAATAAACAGGCTACTTGTATTCGTGGATGCTTGAATTTGAAACAGCAAAATAGCGATCGAAAGCATCACACCCGACCGATCGCGTAGAACCGCTCCGCCCGCTGCTTGCGCAGCGCTTCGGGCGAGAGGCCGCTCAGCGCCTTCAGCTCCGCCTCCACCGCATCGCCCACGGCGGCGACGGCGGCGGCCTTGTCGGCATGGGCGCCCCCGACGGGCTCGGGGATCACGTGGTCCACGATCTTGAGGCGCACGAGGTCGTCGGCGACGATCTTCATGGCCTTGGCCGCGTCCGGCGCCCGCGCGCCGTCGCGCCAGAGGATGGAGGCGGCGCCCTCGGGCGAGATCACCGAATAGATCGAGTGCTCCAGCATCAGCACCCGGTTGGCCGCGGCGATGGCGATGGCGCCGCCCGAGCCGCCCTCCCCCACGATCACCGCGACGTTAGGCGTGGAGAGGGTCAGCCCCTTCTCGGTGGAGCGGGCGATCGCCTCGGCCTGGCCGCGCTCCTCCGCCCCGATGCCGGGGTAGGCGCCGGCGGTGTCCACCAGCGACACGACCGGCAGGTCGAACTGCTCGGCCAGCTCCATCAGCCGGACGGCCTTGCGGTAGCCCTCGGGCCTGGCCATCCCGAAGTTGTGCTTGAGGCGGCCGGCGGTGTCGGCGCCCTTCTCGTGCCCCATGACCACGACCGCGCGCCCGCGGAACCGGCCGATGCCGCCCATGATCGCCTGGTCGTCGCCGAAGGCGCGGTCGCCGCGCAGCTCGGTGAAGCCCTCCACCAGCCCTTCCAGGTAGTCCGACAGGTGCGGGCGCTCGGGGTGGCGGGCGACCTGCGTCTTCCGCCACGGGTCGAGGTTGGCGTAGGCCTCCCGCCGCAGCGTCGCCACCCGCTCGTTCAGCGAGGCGAGCTGGCTCTCCAGCCCCGCGGTCTCGGGCAGCCCGGACAGCTCGTCGACCTTGGCCTCCAGCTCGGCGATGGGGCGTTCGAAGTCGAGGTAGTGGCGGGGGGCGCCGGCCATGCGGTGGGGTGCTCGGACAGGGGAACAGGGCGGCGGAACCTAGGCGTGCGTCGATGTGCGGGCAAGCCGACTAGGAAGCGCA
>JASLDZ010000331.1 GCA_030151985.1 Caulobacteraceae bacterium
GTGGCTCGGCGTCATCAGGCCGGGCAGGGCGATCGTGGAGGACGCAGCGCGCATGGTCGCCTCGGGCGGGAATCGAGCGGAGAACGACTCACCCTAGCGCAGAACGCGACATATGGGAGGCGTCAAAGCGCGCACCCACTAGATGTTGATCAACCTGTGGAGAGTCGGGAGACGAGCGGTGGACGCCCCGGGGGACGCTCGGGGCGACCGCGACCTCAGAACTTGAACTGCGTCTCCAGGCGCACGCGGGGCTGGGCGGCGTCCTGAGGGGTGATGCGCTGGGGATTGGAGAACTTGTCCCCAAAGCCCACCGTGCCGCCGACGCGCACCCTCGAGCCCAGCGAGACGTAGGCGCCCGCCTGCACGTCCTGCCAGTCGGAGGGGCGGCCCGGCGGCTGCTCCACGTCCAGCCGCACGCCCCAACGGCCCTTGCTGTCGAGCTGGAGGGTGCGGTGCGGCTGCGGCACCAGCGAGGGCTGGTCGGGCAGGGGGCTGGAGAAGCTCTGCGCCTGGGCGACCTGGACCACCTGCACGTCCTGACCCAGGCGCGGGGAGGACGGGAGCGTCAGGGTCTGGGCGTGCGAGGCCGACGCGGCTCCCAGGAGGAGCAGCCCGAGCGTTCCCGCTGCGAGACCGACGCGCGACATGACCCTACAATCCACCCCCTCGACGCTTCGTACATGGGGAGCGTCGTGCCCTCCGATTAGGGGGCCCCCTTCGCGAACGTCAACGCGGCAAGAGGGTTAAGGATCGTGGGGCGCGCGACTCCCAAGGCGCCTGTGACCTTGCGGACACGTCGATTCGGGTTGGGGGGGCGGATAGGCTTTGCTATGCAGCCCGTTCGCACGACGTCCGCACGCCACAATAAGGGCGCGGCGCACGGGCAGGGAGTGGCGTTCGTCCGGAACGGTCGGGCGGACGCGGTGACGGTTGAGGGAAGCGGACGGATGTCGATGAAGCGCGGGACGGTCATGCTGACCGTGGCGGCGATGGGCCTTGTCGCGGCCGGATGCGCCCATCGCGATGGGGGCCTGCGGGTGTTCGGCCGCGGCGCGCCCGCCACGCAGAAGACGGTGCAGGCCGGCATCGGGGTCAACACCTACCTCTGGACCGCCACCCTGCAGACGCTGAGCTTCATGCCGCTCGCCTCCGCCGACCCCTACGGCGGCGTGGTCATCACCGACTGGTACGTGAACCCCGAGAAGCCGGACGAGCGGTTCAAGGCGACCGTCTACATCCTCGACACCCGCCTGCGCGCCGACGGCCTGAACGTCAGCGTGTTCAAGCAGATCAAGGGTCCGACGGGCGACTGGGTCAACGCCCCCACCGCCGGCCAGACGGACGTCGACATCGAGAACGCCATCCTGACGCGCGCGCGCCAACTGCGCTTGTCGAACCTGAACGACAAGAGCTAAGCGCTCCGCCCATGGCGGAGCCCACCCGATACGATCCCAAGACCTCCGAGCCGCGCTGGCGCAAGGCGTGGGACGAGGCCGACCTGTTCCGCACGCCGGAGGGGTCGGACCGGCCCAAGTACTACGTGCTGGAGATGTTCCCGTACCCCAGCGGGCGCATCCACATGGGCCACGTGCGCAACTACGCCATGGGCGACGTGGTGGCCCGCTACAAGCGCGCCAAGGGCTACGCCGTGCTGCACCCGATGGGCTGGGACGCCTTCGGCATGCCGGCCGAGAACGCGGCCATGGAGCGCGGCGTCCATCCCAAGGGCTGGACCTACGACAACATCGCCGCCATGCGCGCCGAGCTGAAGACGCTGGGGCTGAGCATCGACTGGTCGCGCGAGTTCGCCACCTGCGATCCCGCCTACTACGGCAAGCAGCAGGCCTGGTTCGTCGAGCTGTTCAGGCGGGGCCTGGTCGACCGCAAGGAGGCGTCGGTCAACTGGGACCCGGTGGACCACACCGTCTTGGCCAACGAGCAGGTGATCGACGGCCGCGGCTGGCGCTCGGGCGCGCTCGTCGAGAAGAAGAAGCTGACGCAGTGGTTCCTGCGCATCACCGACTACGCCGACGACCTGATCGAGGGCCTGAAGACCCTCGACCGCTGGCCGGACAAGGTGCGGCTGATGCAGGAGAACTGGATCGGCAAGAGCCGTGGCGCGAAGATCTGGTGGCCGATCGCGGAGGCGCCCGCCTTCCTGGGCGAGGGCGCCGGTGCTGAGGGGCCGAACCACGCCCGAGACCCCGTCGAGGTCTTCACCACCCGGCCCGACACCCTGTTCGGCGCGAGCTTCCTGGCGCTCGCCCCCGACCACCCGCTGACGCTCGCCGTTGCCGAGCATCGGCCGGACGTCGCCGCCTTCGTCGCCGAGTGCGCGCACCGCGGCACCGCCGAGGCCGAGATCGAGACCGCCGAGAAGCTGGGCGTGGACCTGGGCGTGCGCGTGCGCCACCCGTTCGACCCGGAGTGGACGCTGCCCGTCTATGCGGCCAACTTCGTGCTCTCGACCTACGGCTCGGGCGCGATCTTCGGCTCGCCCGCGGGCGACCAGCGCGACCTCGACTTCGCCCGCAAGTACGGCCTGCCGGTCGAGCCCGTCGTGCTGCCGCCCGGCGTCGACGCCGCCGCGCACGCGATCGCCGACGTCGCCTACGAGGGGCGGGGCGTGCTCTACAATTCCCGCTTCCTGGACGGCCTCTCCACCGAGGAGGGGATCGCGCGCGCCATCGACGAACTGGTTGAGCGGGGGCTGGGCGAGGCCACGACGCAGTACCGCCTGCGCGACTGGGGCGTCAGCCGCCAGCGCTACTGGGGCTGCCCGATCCCGATCGTGCACTGCCCCGAGCACGGCGCCGTGCCCGTGCCTGCCGACCAGCTGCCGGTCACCCTGCCCGACGACGTGACCTTCGACCGGCCGGGCAACCCGCTGGTGCGCCACCCGACGTGGAAGCACACGACCTGCCCCGTCTGCGGCGCGGCGGCGGAGCGGGAGACCGACACGCTCGACACCTTCGTGGACAGCTCCTGGTACTTCACCCGCTTCACCGACCCGACCGCGGCAGAGCCGGTGAACACCGCGGCGGCGAACCGCTGGCTGGCGGTGGACCAGTACATCGGCGGAGTAGAGCACGCCGTGCTGCACCTGCTCTACGCCCGCTTCGTCACCCGCGCGATGAAGGACGCGGGGATGGTCGGCGTGGCCGAGCCGTTCGCGGGCCTCTTCACGCAGGGCATGGTCACGCACGAGACCTACGAGGTTGAAGGCGAGGGCCGCTTCGTCTCGCCCGCCGAGATCGTGACGCGTGACGGGCGCCTGGTGGAGGCCGCGAGCGGGCTGCCGATCACGGTGGGCGGCGTCGAGAAGATGTCCAAGTCCAAGAAGAACACCGTCGCGCCCGAGGACATCTTCGCCCGCTATGGCGTCGACGCCGCGCGCCTGTTCGTCCTCTCCGACAGCCCGCCCGAGCGGGACGTGCAGTGGACCGAGAGCGGGGTGGAGGGCTCGTCCCGCTTCGTGCAGCGGGTGTGGGCGGAGGTCGAGGCGTCCACGCACGGCGCGGGCGATCCGGCCGCGGCCCAGGCGCTGCGCCGGGCCACGCACAAGCTCGTCAAGGCGGCGGGCGAGGCTGTGGAGGGCTTCCGCTTCAACAGCGCCATCGCCCAGTTCTACGCCTTCCTGAACCTGCTCCGCCGTGACCGCGAGGCGGGGGCGGCGGGCGCGGGGGAAGAAGCGCGGGCCGAGGCGCTGCGGGCGCTCACCGTGCTGATCGCCCCCTTCACGCCCCACCTGGCCGAGAGCGCTTGGGAGCGGCTGGGCGGGGAAGGCTTCGTGGCCGACGCGCCCTGGCCGGCCTACGATCCCGCGCTCGCGCAGGACGACGAGAAGGTGCTGCCCGTGCAGATCAACGGCAAGCGCCGCGCCGAGATCCGCGCCCCCTCCGGCGCCGGGCAGGATGTGGTGGAGGCCATCGCGCGCGCGGACGCGGACGTGCTACGTCACCTGGAAGGCCTCTCCGTGCGCAAGGTGATCGTGGTGCCCGACCGCATCGTCAACATCGTGGCCGCGTGATGCGCAGGGCCGCCGTCGCCGCGCTGTGCGCCGCCTCCGCTCTAGGCCTCTCCGCCTGCGGCTTCACCCCGCTCTACGCCGAGCAGGGCATGGCGCCCGCGCTCTCGGGGGTGTCGGTGATCACGCCCGACCACTCGCGCTACGGCTACCTCCTGCGCGAGCAGCTGGACGACAGCCTGGGCCG
>JASLDZ010000385.1 GCA_030151985.1 Caulobacteraceae bacterium
CAGCAACATCAGCCCCTGCCGGGACAGGTAACTGTCCCCCTCCAGCGCCACGAACGGCACGCCCATCCACAGGCCGTCGCAACTGGTGACGCCCCCGTTATACGGGAACGGGTCCAGCCCCAGGTCGGCCCGGTTGAACAGGTTCAGGTAATGCCGCCGGGGCCGGCGGGTCACGAACACCAGCCGCTCCGGCCCCACGCCGTGCTCGGCATATTGCCTCGCCATCGGCTCGTTCTGGCCCGCCTCCGCGAACCCCAGCAGCATCAGCTTCGCCGACGGAACCGCCTTCAGCACCCGCGCCCACAGCGCGACGCAGGGCTTGGAGTGCTTCAGCGGCTTGTTCAGCGAGCAGAAGGTGACGTAGCCGTTCTCGAGCGCCGGCAGCGGGCCGACCCCCGGCCCGTCCTCCGTCGGCTGGTAGCACCACGCCCGCCGGGGCAGGTGGAGCAGCTTCTCCGTCGAGTAGTGGTCGTGGGGAACAGAAGGCAGAGGGCAGAGGGCAGAAGGCGGAAAGCCGAGGGCAGAAGGCGGAAAGCCGTGGGCAGAAGGCGGAGAGCAGAGGGCAGAACGCGGAGGGCAGAAGGCAGATGGCAGAGCAATGCCGCCCGACTGCACCGTCCCTTCGCCCGCCGCCTCGCCGTCGGCCAACACCTGTTCCCCCTCCCGGTATTCCGGGAGAGGGCTAGCCCAGGTTGAGCAGTTTGGGGGCAGAACCCCTCCTGGCGATAGCGCCGCGGGCGATTTTGGTTAAAAGTCCTCACTACATTTTGGGACCTCCACTCTCTGCGGCGCCTCGATCGCCGCTGCGGGCGGCGGCGCCTCGACATCGGACATCAGGCGTTCGGGCAGTTCCAGCTTCAGCGCGGCCAGCAGTTCCGCCTGCTCGGCGTTGGGGCGCGCCACCCGGCGCAAGCGCAGGGTCCGCCCCTCCACCGTCTCCAGCAGGATGTCTCCGACCTGGATGTCGTGCATCAACTTCAACGCCACCGCCACGCTCATCGGCCGGTCCTGCGGCGAGGCCTTGCCCCGCCGCTCGTCGGGCTTATGGATCCGCGTCATGACCCCCGCCCCGCGCAGCATGTGTTCCAGTGCCTTCCACAGGAGGTAGGCCAGCACGCACACGAACACGTGCGCCTTGACCCGGCCGGCGGTCTGGTGCCAGATCGGCCGCAGCAACTCCCGGCTCTTGAGCGTCCGGAAGGCGTCCTCCGCCCGCGTGAGCTGGATGTAAGTCGTCCACAGTTGCTCCGCCGTCCAACTCGTCTGGTCGCTGAGCAGCAGGTACGCCCCGTCCCGCGACATCGCCCCCTTGAGCCCGGGCTTGTCCCAGACCCAGGCGACCGCGCCGGGCCGGCCCTTCTCAGCCTTCTCACCCTTCTTGCGCTTCTCACCCTTCGCCGGGGGGGGCGGCGGCACCGGGGGCGTCACCGTCACCGCCACGAACCGCCACGCCGCCGGCCACCGCTCGGCCAGCCGCCCGACCGCCTGCTGCACCTTGGCCGCGTCTTTCAGCCGCCCCGTCGCCACGCGGCCCGCCAGGCCGCGCAGGTCGTCACGCAGTCCGTGCAACTGCCGCCGGCGCATCGCCCGCTCCTTCTTGCGCCGCAGACGGCTCCGCGCCAGCACGTACGCCTCGCCGCCCTTTTGCACCACCTTCACCTGCACCTGCGGGCGCACCAGCGCCCAGTCCGCCGTACACCACTCGGCCTCGAACTCTTGCAGCATCCCCTTGGGCGTGCCCACCAGGAACGACTGCTTCTGGTCCCGCAGGTACTGCACGCTCTTCTCCGTCGCCAGGCCGCGGTCCACCACCCAGATCCGCCGCATCGACCCGAACTTCGCCGACACCGCGTCCACGATCCCCGGCAAGGCCGTGTTGTCGCTCTTATTGCCCGGGAACACCTCGTGCCACAGCGGGAACCCCTCGACGCTCACCACCATCGCCAGCACCACCTGCTTGCAGTCGCTCCGATGGTCGCGCGAGTAGCCGCGCGCCGCCTCCTCGTTGCCCTCCGCCAAGCCCTCGAAGAAACTGCTGGTCAGGTCGCACAGCACCAGATCGAACTTCAGGTCGAACAGCGTGCCCAGCCGCTCCTTCACGTCGCCCTCGATCACGTCCTTCGCCGCCATCAAGGCGTCCAGCGTGCGGTAGAGCCGGTCCTTGGTCACCTGCTCGTCGGGAACCCCCAGCAGGTCCTCCAGCGCGGTGCGCCGGTAGCCGTGCTCGGCCAGGCCGAACTCGCTGGTCTCCCCGCCCTGGCCGACGCACAGCCGGCTCACGACCTCGATCGCCACCATCGTCGCCGGCGGCACCGTCTCCCGGCCCACCGGCAGGTGACGCCCGACGATCTGGTCCAACCCCAGCATCCGCCACAATTGCAACCCGAGCCACACGTCCCCGAACGCCCGGGCGTTGGTCCAACCCACCTTCCCCAGGCGCACGCGGACTACGTCCGCCTCCGGCGGCGCCGAACGGTCGTCCGGGGCGTCGAACAGGTGCAGCTGCCGCGCGTCCCGCTCGCGGGTGTGGAAGACCGCCGTCCGCTGCCAGCGGAGCTGCTGGTCTTCGGTCAACTCCCCGAGCTGGGCGACCACCCGCTGCCGCGGCCCCGCCTCGGTCCGGACCGACTCCACCAGCGCGAAGTAGACGTGCGTCTTGCCGTCCTTAGTCCGTTGATACCGGCGCAGGAACATGCGTGGCTCTCCGCGCGCCAATCTACGAAGGCCGCCGCACCGGCTTCAAGGGGGTAGGTTTCCACTACAACGGCTTTCGGAACCGGTACTACGCTTGGCGCTATCAGGAACGCGGATCGACCCCCGATCCCGCAACGGAAATCGCGCGGATTCGCCTCAAACTGCGCAACCAGGGCTAGTCGCCGCGGCACGGGGGCGCCTGGAGGCCGCGGAGCAACTCCTGTGGCAGTGCGTCGCGGCCGACCCCGCCGCCGCCGACCACACACAACAGCCTCGGCGTCGCCGTGGCGGCGGCGGGGCACTAC
>JASLDZ010000397.1 GCA_030151985.1 Caulobacteraceae bacterium
TGAAAATGCGATTTGTAGGCCATCTTGCGCGATTTCGCGATCCAATAGCCCAGATAGAGGAACGGGTGCTGCTGGCGGCGCTGGCCCTGCTGCGCCGGCAGCAGCATCCGTTCCTCTATCTGGGCTATTGGATCGCGAAGTCGCGCAAGATGGCCTACAAATCGCGTTTTCATTCTTTACAGAAGCTTGGCCCGGCTGGTTGGGTGTCGGTCGAACCCACCTTGTAAACCCACCACCTAAATTGCCATGGCGGCGGCGCGCGATTAATGTCGCCGAATCGTCCGGCCCGACGCGGAGCGATCATTCGTCGGGAGGGAAAATCAAATTGACCATACCCAATCGTCTCGAAACCCCACTGCTCGATCTGGCGCCCACCCCCGAAGCGCTACGCCAACTCCCCGATAGCGATCTTCGCCAGCTGGCCGACGAGTTGCGTGCCGAGTTGCTGGATGCCGTCTCGGTCACCGGCGGGCATCTGGGCGCCGGCCTCGGCGTCGTCGAGCTCACAGTCGCGCTGCACTACATCTTCGATACGCCGCGCGACCGGCTGATCTGGGACGTCGGTCACCAGGCCTATCCGCACAAGATCCTGACCGGCCGGCGCGACCGCATCCGCACGCTCCGCCAGGGCGGCGGCCTGTCGGGCTTCACCAAGCGGGTGGAGAGCGAATACGACCCGTTCGGCGCCGCGCACGCCGCGACCTCGATCTCGGCCGCGCTGGGCTTCGCCGCCGGCCGCGACCTGCAGGGCGAGGACAAGAACGTCATCGCGGTGATTGGCGACGGCTCGATGAGCGCGGGCATGGCCTACGAGGCGATGAACAACGCGGCCGAGACCACCAAGCAGCTCACCGTCATCCTCAACGACAACGACATGTCGATCGCGCCGCCCGTCGGCGGGATGAGCGCCTATCTGGCGGGCATCGTCTCCGGCGGCACCTACCAGTGGGTCCGCAAGGTCGGAAAGGGCGTGGCCGAGCACCTGCCGCGCCCCTTCGCCCGCGCCGCCGCCAAGGCGGAGGAGTACGCCCGCGGCATGGCCACCGGCGGCACCTTCTTCGAGGAGCTGGGCTTCTACTACGTCGGTCCGATCGACGGCCACGACATGAACGCGCTGGTGGACGTGCTGAGGAAGGTCAAGGAGATCCGGGACCGGCCGGTGCTGGTCCACGTCGTCACCCAGAAGGGCAAGGGCTACGGCCCGGCCGAGAACAGCGCCGACAAGTACCACGGCGTGGTCAAGTTCGACGTGGTCTCGGGCCAACAGGCCAAGGCCAAGCCGAACGCCCCCAGCTACCAGAACGTCTTCGGCGCCGAGCTGGTGAAGCGGGCGGATCTCGACCCCAAGATCGTCGCCATCACCGCCGCCATGCCTTCGGGCACCGGCGTGGACATCTTCAACAAGCGCTTCCCCGAGCGCACCTTCGACGTAGGCATCGCCGAGCAGCACGCGGTGACGTTCGCGGCGGGGCTGGCGGCGGACGGGATGCGCCCGTTCTGCGCGATCTACTCCACCTTCCTGCAGCGCGGCTACGATCAGGTCGTGCACGACGTGGCGATCCAAAAGCTGCCCGTGCGCTTCGCCATGGACCGGGCGGGGCTGGTCGGAGCGGACGGCGCCACCCACGCCGGCAGCTTCGACGTCGGCTACATGGGCGCGCTCCCCGGCATGGTGCTGATGGCGCCGTCGGACGAGGCGGAGCTGGCCTCCTCCATCGCGCTCGCCTGCGAGATCGACGACCGCCCCTCCGCCTTCCGCTATCCGCGCGGCGAGGGCGTGGGGATCGACATCCCGGAGCTGGCCAAGCCTTGGGAAATCGGCAAGGGCCGCGTCGTGCGCGAGGGGACCTGCGTCGCGATCCTGGCGCTCGGCACCCGGCTCGGTCCGTCGCTGGTCGCGGCCGAGCAGCTGCAGGCGCGGGGCTTCTCGACCACTGTCGCCGACGCCCGTTTCGCCAAGCCGCTGGACGAGGAGCTGATCCTACGCCTGGCCCGTGAGCACGAGGCGCTCATCACGGTCGAGGAGGGCGCGATGGGCGGCTTCGGCGCCTTCGTGCTGCAGCTCCTGGCCGAGAAGGGCGCGCTGGACCGCGGCCTGAAGGTGCGCACCCTGACCCTGCCCGACGTCTTCCAGGACCAGGACTCGCCCGACCGCATGTACGCGCAGGCGGGGCTGGACTCGGCCGGGATCGTGCGGGGCGCGCTGGCCGCCCTGGGCGTCGACAAGGACGCGGCGGCGGTAGGTCCCCGCCGCGCCTGAGCGGCGCGCGCCCTCCGACCGCAACCTTCCTCCGCATCGAGGCTTTAGGCGATCATAAGGGAGATCGCCGATGTCGCTCGGGTTGAAGCGTCCCCGGGGCGCCCGCGGGGTCGCGGTGCTGGCCGTGGCCGGCGTGGCGCTCGCGTCGATCGCGCTGGCGGCCGCCGCGCCGGCGCACAGGTCCGCCGAGCCTCCCGCCGCGTCCGACGGGCGCGTGCTCACCCTCAGGCTGGCCGAGGCGCCGCCGCCCAGGCTGATCCCCGGGACCGACGCGCAGCCCCTGGACGTGCGCCCCACCCCCGTCGAGGCGCCGCTCAGTCCGGAGCTCGCCTCGGTGCAGGAGGACGCCTCGCTTCGCGCGCTGGCGGCCTCCGAGGCGCGCCAGGCGGCGGCCTACGACGCGGAGCAGCGTCGCGAGGCCGCGCGGATCGACGCCGAGCTGCGCCGGCCCTACGCGCCGCTCGATCCCGGCGCCTACGATCCGCAGGACGACGCCTCCGGCGACGACGACGGCGGCTGAGCCGGTCGCGAGCCCGCTTGCGGTTGCGTCGCACGCCCCTGGCATGACAGCCTCCGGGCCGCTATCGGGCGGAAAGTCCGGGCGGGCAGGAGAGGGGTTCCATGCGGCGAGCGGTTTCCTTGGGCCTTGCGGCCGCGCTGGCGTGCGCGACAAGCGCCGTCGCCGCGCCCGCCGTCTTCCACGTCTCCCTGGGGGCGGCGTCGAACGCGCCGGTTTCGGGCCGCCTGCTGGTCTTCGCCGAGCCGGCCGACGCCGCGCGGGCCGAGGCCAAGGGCAAGCCGGTGACGGAGGTCGACGCCAGCCCCTTCAACCTCGACGTCGCCTCGGTCGCCGCGCAGGAGGTGACCAACCTCGCGCCCGGAGCCGCGGTGGATGTCGACGCCGACGTCAGCGCCTTTCCCAAGGCCTTCTCCGCGCTGAAGCCCGGACGGTACCTGGTTCAGGCGGTCCTGGACCGGAACCACGACTACAACTACGTCGGCCGCGACGCGGGGGACCTCGTCAGCCCGGTGGTGGAGGTGGACCTGCCGGCGGGCGGCGCGCTGACGCTGTCGCAGGCGCTGCCGCAGACCGACCCCTGGGCGCCCCGGCCGGGCTCGCCCCCCGAGCGTGCGGCCGAGATCGCGGCGGCCCGTCCCGACGTGCATGCGCTCGACGTGGAGAGCGCCGCGCTCAGCCGCTTCTGGGGCCGCGCGATCCACATGCGGGGCTGGGTGGTGACGCCGCCCGGCTACGCGGATCATCCGCAGGAGCGCTATCCCACCGTCTACTACACCCACGGCTTCGGCGGGAACCTGGCGCGGCTGGTCGGCCCCGCGGTCTACATCCGCACGGCCATGGCCAAGGGCGAGATGCCGCCGATGATCTGGGTGCTCCTGGACGAGTCGAGCCCCACCGGCACGCACGAGTTCGCCGACAGCGTGAACAACGGCCCCTGGGGCTTGGCGCTCACCACCGAGCTGATCCCGCAGGTGGAGCGCGACTACCGCACCGACGGCAGGCCCTCCAGCCGCTTCCTGAACGGCCACTCCTCGGGAGGCTGGGCGGTGCTGTGGCTGCAGACCCGCTACCCCAAGGTGTTCGGCGGCGCCTGGCCCACCTCGCCCGACCCCAGCGACTTCCACGACTTCACCGGGCCCGACATCTACGCGCCGGGCGCCAACGTCTACGCCAAGCCGGGCGGGGGCGAATGGCCGATCTGGCGCGACAAGGGCAAGGTCGTGGCCACCATGCGCCAGTTCGCGGGGCTGGAGCGGGTGCTCGGCCCCTACGGCGGCCAGATGACCTCTTTCGAATGGGTCTTCTCCCCCAAGGGCGAGGGCGGCGCGCCGCAGCCGATGTTCGACCGCGACACGGGCGCCGTCGATCCCGCGGTCGTGGCGTATTGGCGGGACCACTACGACATCGCCAACCGGCTGCAGCGCGACTGGCCGATGCTGAAGGGCGACCTCGACGGCAAGGTGCACCTGACGGTCGGGACGGCCGACACCTTCTACCTCGACGGCGCCGCGCACCGGCTTGAGGCGGTGATGAAGGGGCTCGGCGCGAAGACGGACTTCCGCTACCTCGACGGGCGTACCCACTTCGACCTCTATCAGAAGGGCGCCGACCGCCAGGGCCTTCTGAAGGACATCGCGTGGGAGATGTACGCGCTGGCGCGACCCGGAGCGAAGCGGCCGGTCTCGTGACCGGGGGCGGCCTCACGATCCGCGAGTTCA
>JASLDZ010000399.1 GCA_030151985.1 Caulobacteraceae bacterium
CGAAGCCGCGGATCGACTCCAGCGTGTCGCCGAAGAGGTCCAGCCGCACGGGTTCGTCGGCCCCCGGCGGGAAGACGTCGATCACGCCGCCGCGGACGGCGTATTCGCCCCGCTCGTTGACGGTGGACGCCATCACATAGCCGTTGACGCCGAAGGAGCGCTCCAGCGCCGAGGTATCGACGTCCTGCCCCGCCTTGGCCTGAAAGCTGGCCTCGAGGATCGCGGCCTTGGGCGGCATGCACTGGCCCGCCGCCGGCACGGTGGAGATCACCACCAGCGGCGCCTTGTCCGACGCCTTGCGCTGCGCCAGAGCGGCCAGCGTGGCCATCCGCGCGGCGGAGACGCCCGGCGACGGCCCTATGCGGTCGTAAGGCAGGCAGTCCCACGACGGCAGCCGCAGCGTCGCCAGCTCCGGGGCGAAGAACGCCAGCGAGCCCGCTAAGGCGTCCGCCCGCGGCCCGTCCCGCGCCACGAACAGCGTCACGCCCCCCCGCGCCTTGGCGAGGTCCGCGGCGGCGAGGGCGTCGAACCCTTCGGGAGCACCGGCCAGGTCGATGCGGCCGGACTTGGTGGCTAGCGTCTTGATATCCATGCGTCGCGTGTGGTCATTTCATAAGCCGCTCATCCCGGCGAAAGCCGGGACCCATGCCCCGACAGGACGCTTGGAACATCCCGCGCGCCACACCTCGACGGGCGCATGGGTCCCGGCTTTCGCCGGGATGAGCGGAACAAGGGGGAGGTCAGGTCTCGAAGTTGGCGTGAGCCCGCTCAACCGGCAGCCGGAAGGCTTTGATCCGGTCCATCACGTCGTGGTCGAAGGCGGCGGGCGTGGGCTCGCGCCCGATCACCCAGCCGTAGAGGTCGTGGTCGTTCTCGCCCAGCAGCGCCTCGAAGCGGTCGAGCTGCGCGTCGTCCAGCTCGCCCAGATGCGCGTCCGCGAACCCGCCGAGGATCAGGTCCGCCTCGCGGAACCCCCGCCGCCAACTGCGGAAGCGCAGCCTCTTCAGCCGGGGGTCGTCGTCGGGTCTGTGCAGCATGGACGCGGCCGATATAGCCAGACCGGCCGCCGAGCGCCACCGTCCACCCGGCTCACGCGTCCGCCGCCAGACGCTCCGCCATCGGGGCCAGCACCGCGTTCAGCGCCTTCATGGGACGCACCATCACCTTGAAGCTCACGATCAGGCCCTCGGCGTTCCAGTGGATGATGTCGACGCCGTCGACCTCCACCTCGCCCAGCCGCGTCTCGAACTCCAGCACCGCCGAGCGCTCGCCCCGCCACTCGCCCACGTAGCGGAAGTGCTCGGAGCCCAGCACCGCCATCGCCGCGCGCAGGTACTTCAGCACCAGCGCCTTGCCCTCCTGCGGGCGATGCACCGCGGGCGATCGGAACACCGCGTCCTCGGCGACCAGCGCGTCCAGCGCCGCCCCGTCGCGACGCGTCATCGCCGCGTGCCAGCGGGCGAGGGGTTCGTCGCTCAGGAAGGCGGTCATGGCGGCGGTATAGGCTGGGCGTCCCGCGCCGCCAACGCCGGCTCCGAGCCTCAGCGCGGCAGGAACGGCACGAGCATGGGCGTGCGCGCGGCGTAAGCGTCGTATCCCGCCGCCCCGAGCTCCCGCCGCAGGAAGCCTTCCTCCGCGCGCGCCTTCAGACTCATCGTCAGCGTCAGGACCAGAGCGCCCGCGAGGCACAGGGGCGTCGCCTCGATCAGCGCCAGCGCCCAGGCGGCGGCGATGAAGCCGGTGTAGATCGGGTGGCGCACGAGCCGGTACGGCCCGGTGTCCACCACCCGGTGTCCCTCGCGCAGGGTCATCATCCCCGACCACAACCGCCCCAGGTGCAGCCGCGCCCACCAGGCGAAGGCGAAGGCGGCGATCTCGCCCGCCAGAAGCGCGAAACCGATCGTCGCGGGGGTCGCCCAAAGCGGGACATGGGTCGCCACGGGTCCGGCCGGACCGACGCGCAGCATCCGATGACCGAAGAGCCGCACGTCCGGCGACGGGGAGAACAGCAGGCTGAACCCCAGGCCGAAGCTCAGGAACCAGGCGATCCGCTCCCGCCGCGGAGCCTTCACCGTGGGCTTGGCCGTCCACCCAGCCGCGAGCCACCACGTCGCCAGGAACACCAGCCAGAGGAAGAAGGCCGCGCCGGCCGCCATGGGTGACGTCTCCATCCGAGCGCCACCCTCGCCCCGCTCCCGCGCAAAGCAAAGGCCCCGGGGATCGCTCCCCGGGGCCCTCGCCGGTCAGCCTGGAGGCTGTCCTTACTTCACTTCGACCTTGGCGCCGGCCGCTTCCAGCTTGGCCTTCAGGTCGGCCGCTTCCTGCTTGGAGACGTTCTCCTTCACCGGCTGCGGGGCGCCTTCCACGAGGTCCTTGGCTTCCTTGAGGCCGAGGTCCGAACGGATGGCGCGGACTTCCTTGATGACGTTGATCTTCTTGTCGCCGCCGTCGGTCAGGATGACGGTGAACTCGGTCTGCTCTTCGGCCGCTTCGGCGGGCGCGGCGCCGGCGCCGCCACCGGCGGGCATCGCCATCGCCATCGGAGCGGCGGCGGAGACGCCCCACTTCTCTTCGAGCAGCTTGGACAGTTCGGCGGCTTCCAGCACGGTCAGCTTGGAGAGGTCGTCGACGATCTTGGTCAGGTCGGCCATGGGATTATTCCTTGAAGATGTTGAGGTTTGAGGAGGTCAGGCGGAGATGACGGCGGAGGCGGCTTACGCCGCTTCCTTGGTGGCGTAGGCGTTGAAGACGCGCGCGAGCTGTGCGGCCGGAGCCTGCACGACGCCCGCGATCTTCGTGGCCGGAGCCTGGATGAGGCCGATGAGCTGGCCGCGGATCTGGTCGAGAGACGGCAGGGTGGCCAGAGCCCCCACGCCCTTCGCGTCCAGCACGGTGGCGCCCATCAGCGCGCCCACGACGGTGAACTTGTCGTTCCCCTTCGCGTAGTCGGTCACGACCTTGGCGGCGGAGACGGGATCCGGCGCGTAGGCGATGGCGACGGGGCCGGTGAACAGCGCGTGCGCGCTCCCCCCCGCCTCGGCGATGGCCTTCTTCACCAGGGTGTTCTTCACCACCTTCAGGGAAGCACCCTCTTGGCGCAGCTTCCCGCGAAGGTCGGTCATCTCCGCAACGGTGAGACCCAGGTAGTGGGTCACGACCACGGCGCCGGCGGAATCGAACACGCCCTTCAGCGCGTCGATGGATTCGGCCTTCTGTGCGCGGTCCATTGCGGTCTCCAGTCGGTGACGGCGCACGGACCACCCGCA
>JASLDZ010000424.1 GCA_030151985.1 Caulobacteraceae bacterium
CGCGCAGCCGCTCGGGATCGCCGATCCCGGACAGGTTCAGGATGTGCGGCGACTGCACCGCGCCCGCGCACAGCAGCACCTCGGCGGAGGCGCTCGCATGACGCGCCTCTGCGCGCTTGCCCTGCACGTAGTCGACGCCCATGGCGCGGCCGTGCTCGACCACGATGCGGGTGGTGCGGGCCTCGATCTCGATGGTCAGATTGGGCCGCGCCCGAACCTCAGGCGTCAGGTAGGCGGCCGCCGCGCTCCAGCGCTTTCCGTCGTGGATGGTCAGCTGGTAGGGCCCGAAACCCTCCTGCTGGGCGCCGTTGAAGTCGCGCGTGGTCTTGTAGCCGGCCTGCGCCCCCGCCTCGATCAGGCCGGCGTAGATCGGGTTGTCGGCCTTGGCGTGGCTGACGTTCAGCGGCCCCGAGCCGCCGTGGAACGCGTCCTCCCCCGTATCCAGCGTCTCCGAGCGCTTGAAGTAGGGCAGCACCTCCGCATAGCTCCAGCCCGCTAGGCCCATCTGGCGCCACTGGTCGTAGTCGCGCGCATGGCCGCGGATGTAGATCATGCCGTTGATGGCGCTCGACCCTCCGAGGCCCCGGCCGCGCGGCCACCACAGGCGGCGGTTGTCCAGGTGCGGCTCGGGCTCGGTCCAGAAGCCCCAGTTCGACGGGCCTTTCGCCTTGATCAGCTCGCCCACGCCCGCCGGCATGCGGACCAGCATGGAGGTGTTGGCGCCGCCGGCCTCCAGCAGAAGCACCTGGCAGGCGGGATCTTCCGTCAGCCGGGCGGCCAGCACGCACCCGGCCGAGCCCGCGCCCACGATCACATAGTCGAAGCCGCGCCCGGCCTCCGCCCGTCCCTTCGCCGCCACCCACGCCTCTCCCGATAGATTATCGTTGTTCAGGCGATGCTGCGCCGGGCGTGCGCGCGCCGCAAGCGGGGTCGGCCGCGCCGGGCCGCCCGGCGCTCGGTTGATCGCCCGTCGCCACGGACCTACCTTCGGGCATGGCCCCCGGCTGCACCCACGACCACGCCGCGCCGCCCGAGGAGGCGGTGGTGGCGCGCGCGCTCGCCAAGGTGGAGGCGCGGGCGGTCGAGGACGGGTTCCGGTGGACCGAGCCCAGGCGGCGCGTCTACGAGCTGCTGCTGCGCGCCGGCGGGCCCGTGAAGGCCTACGACCTGATGGAGCTCTACCGCGACGCCCGCCCGGCCAAGCCGCCGACGGTGTATCGCGCGCTGGAGTTCCTGGAGCAGATGGGCTTCGTGCACCGCATCGCGAGCCTCAACGCCTATCTGGCGTGCGACGAGGGCGACCCCGAGCACGCGGCCGCCTTCCTGATCTGCGACTGCTGCGGTTCGGTGCAGGAGTTCGAGCCGGGCGCCGTGCGAACCGCCACCGTGGCGGCGGCCGCCGCGGCCTTCCGCATCCGCTCGGTGGGCCTGGAGGTTCGCGGCGCCTGCGCCGCCTGCGCCTGAAGCCCTGCGCCCGCGGGCGCGCAGGCGGACGACGGGACCGGAAGCGGACGTCCGCCCCGGCCCCTTCGCGTCAGCCGAACAGCCTCAGGCGTCGGCGGCCTTGCGGCGGCCGCGGCCCGCCTTGGGCGCTTCGGCGGCGGCGGCGGGGGCGGAGTCGCCGCGACGGCGCGCGCCCAGGCCCAGCTGCTTGGCCATGGCCGAGCGGGCGGCCGAATAGTTCGGCGCGACCGAGGGGTAGTCGGACGGCAGGCCGTAGTGCTGGCGGTAGTCGTCCATGCTCATGCCGTGGCGCGTCAGGTGGCGCTTCAGCGTCTTGTAGGGCTTGTTGTCCACGAAGGAGATCAGCGCGTCGGGCGTGATCGACTTGCGGACCTGCGCCGAGGTCGCCTTGGTGCGCTCGGGCTGCGCCTCCGCCTGCGGCTCCGACTCTTCGGTCAGCGCGGCGCGGACGGCGCGGATGATGTTCGGGATCTCGGCGGCCTGCACATGGGCGTTGCTGCCGACGTAAGAGGCCACGATCTCGGCCGTGAGGGTGAGAACGTCTACCTTATCTTCCAACGCGGATTCTCCTAGGCTGTCGGGGGCGGGCCGCTTCTTCGCAGGACGACCTGCATTGTCAATGCTTCGGTTCGAGATCGATTGCAAGGCGATGATTCAACAAAAGCGGCTTCGGTGATCTATTCTATGCTGAGTTGAGGCATGAGCAGTGCAGAAGTTCCCGCTCCGTTCCAGAACGTCCGTTCGCTGCGCTGCGATATTCTCCTGTCGACAGATGGCTGCGGTTGCGGCGAAAGTGCGGGCCCGAACCTTCATTCCGGAAGACGCCTCGCCTCATGAAGCCTGTCCACAGCCCGCATGCGTTCCTGGCGGCCCTCGCCGCTTCCAGCGCCCTCGCCGCGCTCCCCGTCCGGGCGCAGACGCAAGCCCCGCCGCAGCCCCTGCCCTATCCCGCCGCGATCGCCGCCCCCCGAGACGTCGCGGCGCCCGGCGTGATCAAGCTGGCGGTGGACGCCACCGACCTCGACCACCGCGTCTTCCGCGTGCGCGAGACCGTGCCCGCGCAGCCCGGTCCGATGACGCTGCTGTTCCCGCAGTGGCTGCCGGGACATCACTCGCCAAGCGGCCCGATCGACGCGCTGGCCGGCCTGATCATCACCGCCAACGGCCAGCGCGTGGAGTGGACGCGCGACCCGGTGGAGATGTTCGCCTTCCACGTGGACGTTCCGCAGGGTGCGACCCAGCTCGACCTCGCCTTCCAGTACGTCTCTCCCGTCGAAGGCAAGGAGGGGCGCATCGTCATGACGCCCCAGATGCTGAACGTGGAGTGGAACGCGCTCGTGCTCTACCCGGCGGGTTACTTCGCCCGCCAGATCAAGGTCGACCCGAGCGTGACCCTGCCGACGGGCTGGAAGTTCGGCACGGCGCTGGACGGGGCCGCCACCACCGGCGACGTCACGCGCTTCGCCACCGTCGACCTCGACACCCTGGTCGACTCGCCGATGATCGCCGGGATCAACTTCAAGCGCGTCGACCTCGATCCGGGCGGTCCCGCGCCTGTCCACATGGACATCATCTCCGATAAGCCCGAACAACTGGAGATAAAGCCGGAACAACTCAAGGATCACCAGAACCTGGTTCAGCAGGCTTACAAGCTCTACGGGTCTCACCATTACGACCACTATGACTTTTTGCTGTCCCTGTCGGACAAGATGGGGGGCAATGGGTTGGAGCACCATCGCTCCAGCGAGGACGGGACCTCTCCCGAATACTTTACGGACTGGGACAAGACAGCCGGCGGACGCGACCTCCTGGCCCACGAGTACACCCACAGCTGGAACGGCAAGTTCCGCCGCCCCGCCGACCTGTGGACGCCCAACTTCAACGTGCCGATGCGCGACAGCCTGCTCTGGGTGTACGAAGGGCAGACGCAGTACTGGGGCGAGGTGCTGGCGGCCCGCTCGGGCCTGTGGAGCAAGGAGCAGGCCCTGGACTCCATCGCGAACGCCGCGGCCACCTACGACGTGCAGCCCGGCCGGGCGTGGCGCGCGATGCAGGACACCACCAACGGCCCGATCCTGTCGCAGCGCCGCCCGCTCAGCTGGAGGGACTGGCAGCGGAGCGAGGACTACTACGTCGAGGGCCAGCTGATCTGGTTCGACGTCGATACGCTGATCCGCGAGAAGTCCGGCGGCAAGCGCTCGCTGGACGACTTCGCCAAGGCCTTCTTCGGCGTCGACAACGGCAGCTACGTGCCGGCGACCTACACCTTCGAGGACGTGGTCGCGACGCTGAACAAGGTCGAGCCCTACGACTGGGCGGGCTTCCTGCGCACGCGTCTGGACGGGCACGGGCCGGGGGCGCCGCTCGATTGGGTCAAGCGCTCCGGCTACAAGCTGGTCTACGACGACAAGCCCGGCGGCTTCACCAAGGTCTCGGAGGCGCGCCGCACCGATCTTTACTTCTCGCTCGGCCTGCAGCTCCAGAAGGACGGCACGATCGCCGGCGTCCGCTGGGACTCGCCCGCCTTCAAGGCCGGGCTGACCGCGGGATGGCAGATCATGGCGGTGAACGACACCACCTACGACGCCGACGCGATCAAGGACGCGGTGAAGGCGGCGAAGGGGACGACCGCTCCCATCGAGCTGATCGTGAAGTACGGCTCGCAGTACAAGACCGTCCGCGTCGACTACCACGACGGCCTGCGCTACCCGCACCTGGTCAGGGAGGGGAAGGGCGAGGGCTACCTCGACGCCATCCTGACGGCTCGCAAGTAGACGGCTAAGCTCGGCGGCGACTCCTTCGCCGCCGCAGAGCCATGAGCACCTCCGAGACCTTCCTCCTCGCCCTGCTCATGGTGTTCGCCCTGCCCTACCTCGTGTGGCGGCTGGGGCGGACGGACTACTGGGCGCCGCTGGTGATCGTGCAGATCATCGGCGGCATCCTCCTGGGTCCGGGAGTGCTGGGCGCGGCGTTCCCGGCCTACTACCAGTTCGTGTTCAACAAGCCCGTGATCGGCGCCCTGAACGGCGTCGCGCAATGGGGCGTGATGATCTTCGTCTGGGTCGCGGGGCTGGAGCTCGATCTGCGCGAGACGTGGCGGCGGCGGCGCGAGACGGGCGTGACGGCGGGACTGGCGCTGGGCGTGCCGCTGGTGTTCGGGGCGGCGGCCGCGGCCTTCCTGCTGCGATGGCCGGGCTGGATCGGGCCCAAGGCGACCGCTCCGCAGGCGGTCCTGGGCGTCGGCATGGCCTGCGCGGTCACCGCGCTGCCGATCCTGATCGTGCTGATGGAGAAGCTCGACATTCTGCGAAAGCCGCTCGGCCAGCGCATGCTGCGCTACGCCAGCCTGGACGACGTGGCGATCTGGGGCGTGCTGGCCCTGATCCTGCTGGACTGGGAGCGGATCGCGCGGCAGGCCGGCTTCCTGGTCGGCTTCGCGGTCGCGGCGCTTACGGTGCGCTGGCTGATGCGCCGCATCCCCATGCGCGACCGCTGGTTCGTCGGCCTGATCTGGCTGGCCGCTTGCGGGTTCGCCGCGGACTGGGCGGGATTGCACTTCATGGTGGGCGCCTTCCTCTCGGGCGCGGTGCTGGACTCCGACACCTTCGAACAGGAGGCGATGGACCGCTTCCGCGACACCATCCTGATGACGGTCATGCCGGTCTTCTTCCTCTCCACCGGCCTGCGCACGACCTGGTCGGTGGGCGGCATGGCGGTGTTCGGGGCGGCCGCGCTGCTGCTCCTGGCCTCGATCTGCGGCAAGCTGATCGGCGTGAGGATCGCCGGGCGCATCCTCAAGTGGGGCAAGGGCGAGGCTTCGCTGATCGGCTGGCTGCTGCAGACCAAGGCCCTGATCATGATCATTTTCGTCAACATCCTGCTGGACAAGGCGATCATCACCGCCGCCACCTTCACCGCGCTGCTGCTGATGGCGGTCGGCAGCACCATGCTCACCATCCCCGTCGTGGCGCCGCGCCTGAAGCGCGACCCCACGCTCGAGCTGAAGGGCGCCTGAGGCGCGCGCGCCTGCCGCAGGGCGCCGGGCTGGCGCGGCGGCGGAGCCGGCGGCATAAGCTCGACGGCGGGGGACTGAACCGGGACGCCCTGACGCGCATGCCTGCTCCCCGTCGCCGCCTCGCCGCCTTCCTGGGCGCCGCCCTCGTCGCGCTCGCGCCCGCCGCCGCGGATGCGCAGGCGTCGGGGGGCGAGAAGGGCCCCAACCTGATCCGCGACACCGAGGTGGAGGAGATCATCCACGAGGAGGCCGACCCCGTCTTCGTCGCCGCCGGCATCAACCCCAAGACGATGCAAATCCTCCTGGTGCAGGACGAGATGAACGCCGGCACCTACTCCAGCCAGGCGATGTCGATCGGCACCAAGCTGATCGAGGAGACGGAGTATCCCGGCGAGCTGATCGGCGTTATGGCCCACGAGACCGGTCACGCCGCGGGCGGCCACACCGTGCGCGGACAGGCCGAGGCCGGGCGCGCGGGCCTGGCGCCCATGATCATCTCGGCGGGGCTGGGCCTTCTGGCCCTGCCGTTCGCGCCGGAAGCGGGCATCGCGCTCCTGACCTCGTCGCCCTACTTCGGCGCGCTGAACTCGCTGAGCTACGGGCGCGAGCAGGAGAGCCGCGCCGACCAGGCGGCGTTGACCTACCTGGAGAAGACCGGCCAGTCGGGCCGCGGCCTCGTCGAGTTCTTCGACAAGTTCCGCTACGAGGAGGTGTTCAGCGAGGTCCGCCGCTACCGCTTCTTCGTCGACCACCCGATCTCGGGCGACCGGATCGAGGCGCTGCGCCGCCGCGCGGAGGAGCAGCCGCACTTCAAGACGCCCGACGATCCGGCCATGATCGCCAAGCACGAGATCATGAAGGCCAAGCTGGCCGCCTTCATCGACCCGCCGCAGCAGACCTTCATCAAGGTCAAGGAGAGCGACACCAGCTTCCCCGCCCGCTACGCCCGCGCCATCGCCTATTACCGCGCGCTGGAGACCGACAAGGCGCTGAAACTGACCGACGCCCTGATCGCCGACTACCCGTCCGACCCCTACCTCTACGAGCTGAAGGGGCAGATCTACTTCGAATCCGCGCGCCCGCATGAGGCGGAACTGGCGCACGCGCAGTCGGTGAAGCTGAAGCCCGACGCGCCCTTGCTGCAGATCAACCTCGCCCAGGCGATCCTGGCGCAGGACGACGGCAAGCGCGCCGACGAGGCCATCCCCCACCTGCAGAAGGCCCTGGCGCTGGAGCACGACAGCCCCTTCGCCTGGACGCTGATGGCCCAGGCCTACGACGCCAAGGGCGACGGCGGCCAGGCGCGGCTGGCCTCGGCGGAGGCGCGCTTCAGCGTCGGCGACATGAAGCAGGCCCGCATCTTCGCCATGCGCGCCCGCGGCATCCTGCCCAAGGGCACGCCGGAGTGGCGCCGCGCAACCGACATCGTGCTGGCGTCCAACCCCAGCGAGAACGACCTGAAGATGGTGGCGGACGGCGGCCGGGGCTGAGCGGTTAGAGGTTCCTCCCCCGTAAACGGGGGAGGAACCGGGCGAGGCGCCGTTCCTCCGTTCGGCGCGGGCGGCTATAGCTCCCTCTCATGAGCCAAACCTTCGACCTGATCGTGCGCGGCGGCGAGGTGGCGAACCACGCCGGGCGGGGGTTCGCCGACATCGGCGTCCGCGCGGGCCGCATCGCCGCCATCGGCGACCTCGCCCAGGCGCATGCGGGCGAGACCTTCGACGCGACCGGCCTTACCGTGCTCCCCGGCGTGATCGACACCCAGGTGCACTTCCGCGAGCCGGGGCTGGAGTGGAAGGAGGACTTAGCGACTGGCGGGCGCTCCGCCGTGCTGGGCGGCGTCACCGCGGTGTTCGAGATGCCCAACACCTCGCCGCCCACCACCGATCCGGACGCGCTCGCTGACAAGCTGGCTCGCGCCAAGGGGCGGATGGACTGCGACCACGCCTTCTACGTCGGCGGCACGCACGAGAACGCCCAGTGGCTGGGCGAGCTGGAGCGGCTGCCCGGCTGCTGCGGGATCAAGGTGTTCATGGGCTCGTCCACCGGCTCGCTGCTGGTGGCCGACGACGAGGGCGTGGCCGACATCCTCAAGCACATCCACCGCCGCGCCGCCTTCCACAGCGAGGACGAGTACCGGCTGGCCGAGCGCAAGAGCCTGGCGCGCACGGGCGACTGGACCAGCCATCCCGAGGTGCGCGACGTCGAGACCGCGATGCGCTGCACCGAGCGGCTGGTGCGGATCGCCACCCGGCTGGGCAAGCGCATCCACGTGCTGCACGTCACCACCGCCGAGGAGATGGCCTTCCTCAGCGCGCACAAGGACGTGGCCTCGGTCGAGACCACGCCCCAGCACCTGACGCTGACCGCGCCCGAGGCCTACGAGCGGCTGAAGGGCTACGCCCAGATGAACCCGCCGATCCGCGAGTCCCGCCACCGCGCCGCGCTCTGGTCCGAAGGAATCGCGGGCGGGGTGGTGGACGTCATCGGCTCGGACCACGCGCCGCACACGGCCGAGGAGAAGGCTCGCCCCTACCCCGCCTCCCCGTCGGGCATGCCGGGGGTGCAGACGCTGGTGCCCATCCTGCTCACCCACGTGGCGCAGGGGCGGATGACGCTGGAGCGCTTCGTCGACCTGACCAGCCACGGCGCGCAGCGGCTGTTCGGGCTGGCGGACAAGGGCCGGATCGCCGAGGGGATGCACGCCGACCTGACGGTGGTGGACCTGAAGGCGAAACGCACCATCACCCACGACCAGCAGGCCACCCGCGCCGGCTGGACTCCGTTCGACGGCTTCGAGGCGGAAGGCTGGCCGATGGCCACGCTGATCCGCGGCCGGGTGGTGATGCGCGACGGGGAGGTGGTGGCGGCCGGCCGCGGCGAGCCCGTGCGATTTCAGGAGACGCTGGTACCGGGCTAACCCCACTCCCCGCTCATTCCCGCGCATGCGGGAACCCAGACTTTCTTCAGCGATCGCGAAACCGAGCAAGCAAGCCTGGGTCCCCGCATGCGCGGGGATGAGCGGATCATGGGTTGAGGCTCAGCCTCCCGCCACCACCCGCCCGTCCACCATCGTCATCCGCACCGCCCCCTGCAGCCGCCGCCCGTCGAAGGGGGAGTTCTTGGACTTGGACAACAGCCGCTCGGCGTCGATGAGGCGGGGCGCCTCCAGATCCACCAGGATCAGGTCGGCGGGGGCGCCCTTCGCCAGCCGCCCGCACGGCAGGCCCAGGAGGTCGGCGGGGGCGCTGGTCACCGCCTTCAGCAGCGGCAGGAGCGGGGCCTGGCCGTCGAGGTGAAGCGAGATCAGCGCGGGCAGCAGCGTCTCCAGCCCCACCGCGCCGGGCGAGGCCTCGGCGAACGGCAGCCGCTTCTCCTCCGCGGGCTGGGGCGTGTGGGCGCTTGTGACGATCTCCACCAGCCCTGACGCCACCGCCTCCAGCAGCGCCGCCCGGTTCGCCTCCGCCCGCAGCGGCGGGTCCAGGCGGTAGAAGGTGCGGTAGTCGCCGATGTCCAGCTCGTTGAAGCTGAGCGCGTTGATCGAGGCGCTCGCCGCGACGCGCACGCCCCGATCGCGAGCGGCGGCGAGGCGGGCGCAGGCGTCGGCGGTGGTGATCTGGTCGACCAGGAGGCGCGCGCCGGTCAGCTCGGCCAGCGCCAAGTCGCGCTCCAGCATGATCCGCTCGGCCAACGCAGGGGCGGCGGGAAGGCCGAGGCGCGCGGCGAACTCCCCGTCGGTGGCGACCGCGCCGGCGGTGAGCGAGGGGTCGTTCGGCCGGTGGGAGACCACCGCGTCGAAGGCGCGGGCGTAGGTAAGCACCCGGCGGAACACCCGGCTGTCGGCGATCGGGCGGTCCGCGTCGGTGACGTAGGCGCAGCCGGCCTCCCGCATCAGCCCGATCTCGGCCAGCTGCGCGCCCTCGCACCCGCGCGTGGCGGCGCCGGCCACCAGCACGTGCACGAGGTCGAGGTCGCGGGCGCGGCGGGTGATGAAGTCCACCATCGCCGGATCGTCGATCGCGGGCGCGGTGTCGGGCTGGACGACCACGGTGGTGACGCCGCCCGCCGCGGCGGCGCGGGCGGCGGACTTCAGCGTCTCCTTGGGCTCGGCGCCGGGCTCGCCCGTCTTCACCCGCAGGTCGACGAGGCCGGGCATGAGCACGAGGCCCAACGCGTCGCGCCGCTCGACGTCGGGCGAGAGCGCGCCGAGGTCGCCGCCGAACGCGACGTCGGCGATCACGCCCTCGACCACGAGCAAGCTCCCCGGCCCATCGCGGCCGGTGGCGGGGTCGATCAGGCGCGCACCTTCGAAGGCGATCGGGCGCGGGCTCATGCCAAGGCCCCCGCGGCGCGCCGGTGCTCCGCCAGGGCGGCGAGCACAGCCATGCGCACCGCCACGCCCATCTCCACCTGCGTCTGGATCAGCGACACCTCCAGGTCGTCGGCGATCTCGGAGTCGATCTCCACGCCGCGGTTCATCGGCCCCGGATGCATGACCTTGGCGCCCGGTTTGGCGTAGCTCAGCTTCTCGCGGTCCAGGCCGTGGAAGCGGTGGTATTCGCGCGTCGAGGGGATGAAGGCGCCGTCCATCCGCTCCAGCTGCAGGCGCAGCATCATCACCACGTCGGCCCCGCGCAGGCCCTCGCGCATGTCGTGGTGGACCTCGCAGCCCCACTCGCGAGCGACGCCGGGGACGAGCGTCGGCGGCCCGACCAGCCGCACGCGGGCGCCCAGGAGCTGCAGCAGGTAGACGTTGGAGCGGGCCACCCGGCTGTGGGCGACGTCGCCGCAGATCGCCACCTCCAGCCCCTCCACCGAGCCGAGCTCGCGCCGCAGCGTCAGCGCGTCGAGCAGCGCCTGGGTCGGGTGCTCGTGGCGGCCGTCGCCCGCGTTGACCACCGCGCACGACACCTTCTGCGACAGCAGCGACGCCGCGCCCGAGGCGGAGTGGCGCACGACCAGCAGGTCCGGGCGCATCGCGTTCAGCGTCACCGCCGTGTCGATCAGCGTCTCGCCCTTGGTCACGCTGGAGGTGCGCGGGCTCATGTTGACCACGTCAGCGCCCAGCCGCTTGGCCGCCATCTCGAAGCTGGCCTGGGTGCGGGTCGAACTCTCGAAGAAGAGGTTGACCAGGGTGCGGCCGTGCAGGGTGTCGAGCGGCGCGGGCGCGGCGGCGCGGTTCAGGTCGGCGTAGGCGGACGCGAGGTCCAGCAGCCGCTCCGCCTCGGGCCGCGACAGGCCGTCGACGCCGGTCAGGTGGGGGCGGGAAAAGACGAAGGGACGCGGCGCGGGATCTGACGAGGCGGGGTCGGCGGCGTCCATCAAGCCGCGAGCTATAGGGGCGGGAGGCGCGCCGGTCGAGACCGGCGCGCGCCCGCGAGGCGTCAGCCGCCCAGCACCTCGGCGCCGCCCGAGCCGGTCGGCAGCAGGCGGGTGGCGGCCAGGTGTTCGGCGATGAACCAGACCTGCGCCTCGTGCGTGCGGATCAGGTCGGAGACGATCACGTCGTTGGTGCCGTCGTCGCCGTAGTCCGCCGCGTCCGACGCCGCCTCGCGCATGAAGGCGAGCGACTTCCGGTGCGCCTCCAGCAGGCGCTGCAGGTTGGACGGCACGTCCTCGCGGCCCTTGGGCGGGCGCTGCAGCTTGGTGTTCTCGGCCACGTCGTGCGGCGTGGCGTAGCTGATCCCGCCCAGCGCCATGATCCGCTCGGCGATCGTGTCCACGGCCTCCGCCTGCTCCTCGTAGTGCTTGTCCAGCAGGAGGTGCAGCGAATAGAAGGTGGCGCCCGAAACCTGCCAGTGCGCCTTCTTGTAGAGGTCTCGCAGCATCATGGTGTCGGCCAGGATCTGGTTCAGCGCCACGATGCTCTTCTTGCGGGCGTTGTTCTCTAGGGCGAGCGGCAGGTCCTTGACCTCCTCGAAGTCCTGGATCACGCGCCAGTCCGATTGCAGCGAGGGCTGGGCTTCGTTGGTGTTGGCGGTGCTCTCGGGCGAAGGCTTCTTGGTCGCGGGGCGGGCCATGGCGTTCTCCTTGCGGCGCGCGCGGGCGCGCCGGGTCAGCGGCGGGGTTCGCCGTCGGAACGTGGCCTCAAGGCGTGGGTTCCGGCCGCTCCGTGGCGATCGCGTCGGCGAGGCCGAGCGCCTGCCGATAGGCCTCCACCCGCTCGAGCTTCGCCTGGAGCGGCGCCCAATCATCCTCGCCCGCGATCGGCGCCCACAGCGCCTCCACCTCCTCGATCAGCATCTCCTCGGGTTCGGCGCGCGCGAAGACCGGATGGGACAGGCGGGCGGGAGCGGCGGGCGCGTGGAGGGCCAGCCGCTCGCGGAACGCGCGGGCGGCGGGCGCGCCGTAGAGGGCCGCTCGGGGGCCGGCGAGCGCGCGCGATTCCGAGGCCGCCCCGCCGAACCAGTCGAAGAACAGCGGCTCCCAGCGCAGCGCCGCGCCGCCTTCGGCCAGGGCGTCGAAGGTCGCCTGCGCGAGCGCGAGGTCGGCCTCCTCGCCCGCGCTCTCCACGCCCAGCCGCCGCCGCATCGCCTCGGCCAGGGCGGCGCGGTACGCCGGGCCGTAAGTGTTCAGCGCCGCGACCAGGGCGTCGGAGTCCGCCCCCGCAGCCGCGAAGCAGGCGGCCAGCTGCTGCAGGTTCCAGAACGCCACCTGCGGCTGGCGGCCGAAGGCGTAGCGGCCGGTCTGGTCGAAATAGGCGGCGGTGAAGGCGGGGTCGGCGTGCGGCAGGAACCGCCACGGCCCGTAGTCGAAGCTCTCGCCCGTGACGTTCATGTTGTCGGTGTTCATCACGCCGTGGACGAAGCCCGCCGCCATCCAGCTCGCCACCATCCGGGCGGTGGCCGCGCCGACCGCCTCCAGCAGCGCTGGCGCGCGCGCGGCGGCCCCCTCGATCTCCGCGAGGCGGGGGTGATAGGTCTCGACGACGTGGTCGATCAGCGCCGCGACCAGGTCCGGCCGCTCGTGATAGGCATGGCGCTGGAAGCTGCCGAACCGCAGGTGGCTCCACGACAGGCGGGTCAGGACCGCCGAGCGCGTGGGCGACGGCTCGTCGCCCCGCTCCAGCGCCTCTCCCGTCTCGTAGAGCGCGAAGCTCCGGCTGGTGGGGACGCCCAGCGCCTCCAGCATGGCGGCAGCCAGCACCTCGCGCACGCCGCCCTTCAGCGTCAGCCGCCCGTCGCCGAAGCGCGAGTAGGGCGTCTGCCCCGAACCCTTGGTCCCGAGGTCGAGCAGGCGGTCCGTTCCGCCCTCGCGCAGCTGGGCGAAGAGGAAGCCGCGGCCGTCGCCGAGTTCGGGGTTGTAGGTCCCGAACTGGTGGCCGTGATAGCGCATGGCGAGCGGCCCCGGCTGGCTTGGCAGCGGGATGAAGCGGGCGAAGTGCGCCTCCCGCTCCCGCTCGCTCAGCGTGTCCAGGCCGACGGTCGCGGCGGCTCGGGCGTTCCAGAAGCGGGGGATGGCCCGCGGGAAATCGGCCGGCTCCACCGGATCGGCGAACTCGGCCCCCAGCCGCGAGAAGGCGGGGTCGGGGCGGTAGGCGGGCGAGACCGGCATGGCCCGCTCGTGCCCCCTGGCGCCGCCTGCGACAAGCGGGCGTCGCACGCGATTGCGGTTTGCATCGGCGGCGAAAGCCCTTAGCCCTCCGGCATGGCGCGGCGGCTGACCCTGGACGTCCTGAAGAGCGAGGCGGCGGCGGGGGCCGCGCTGGGGCTCGCGGCGTTGCTCGGGCTGGCCGCCGCCAACAGTCCGTGGGCCGGCGACTACCAGGGCTTCGTGCACGCGCCCCTGACCCTGACGCTCGGCCGCTGGAGCGAGACGCTGCCGGTGCTCGAGTGGGTCAAGGAGGGGCTGATGGCCCTCTTCTTCTTCGTCGTCGGGCTCGAGATCAAACACGAGGTGGTGAAGGGCGAGCTCTCCAGCCCGCGGCGCCTCGCCCTGCCCGCCGCCGCGGCCCTCGGCGGCATGGCGGCGCCGGCGCTGGTCTACCTCGCCTTCAACATGGGCGCGGGGGGCGCGCCAAGGGGTTGGCCCGTGCCCGCGGCCACCGACATCGCCTTCGCGCTCGCCGCCCTGGCGGTCGCCGGCCGCCGGGCCCCGCCGGCGCTGCGCACCTTCCTGCTCGCGCTCGCGGTGGCCGACGACCTGGGCGCGGTGGAGCTCATCGCGCTCCTGTTCAGCCAGCACCTGCACCTGCGGGCGCTGGCGGAGGCGGGGGTCGCGCTGGGGGCCCTCGCCCTCCTCTCGCGC
>JASLDZ010000449.1 GCA_030151985.1 Caulobacteraceae bacterium
TGATCGAGCGCGCCGAGCCGGAGAGCGGCATCATCTTCTGCAACCGCAAGTCGGAAGTCGATATCGTCGCCAAGTCGCTGCAGAAGTACGGCTTCGACGCCGGTCCGATCCACGGCGACCTCGACCAGTCCACCCGGATGAAGACGCTCGACGCCTTCCGCAAGGGCGAGCTGAAGCTGCTCGTCGCGTCCGACGTGGCCGCGCGGGGGCTCGACATCCCGCAGGTGTCGGACGTGTTCAATTACGACGTGCCGCACCACGCCGACGACTACGTGCACCGCATCGGCCGCACGGGCCGGGCCGGGCGCTCGGGCGAGGCGTTCATGATCGTGACGCCGCACGACGACCGCGGCTACGACAAGGTGCTGAAGCTGACCAAGGTCGAGCCCGAGGAGGTCGTGCTCGAGCTCGATTGGGAAGAAGCGCGGCGCGGGGCCGAGCGCGACAAGGAGCGCTTCGGTCGGGGCGGCCGCGACGGCGGACGCGGCCGGGACCGCGACAGCCGGGGTCGCGGGCGTGACCGGGACCGCGAGCGCCCCATCGCCGACCACGGCCAGCGCGCCGCCATGGAGCCGATCTCGGCCCCCGAAGCGCCCTCCGAACCCGCGCCCGCCGCGGCCGAGACCCCCACGCCGCCGGCCCGCGTCGAGCCCGTCCGCTACAGCGCCCAGACGCTGGACGAGGAGCGCAACCGCCGAGACCGCTCCGGCGACCGAGACCGCGGCCGCCGCGACCGGGGCGAGCGGGACCGGGGCGAGCGGGACCGGGGCGAGCGCCCGCGCGGGGACCGTCCTGAGCGCGGCGACCGTCCTGAGCGCGGCGAAAGGTCGGAGCGCCACGGCGGCCGCGACCGCTACGACCGCGACGACCGGGGACCCCGCGTGGTGGGGTTCGGCGCCGACGCCGACACCCCGGCCTTCCTGCTCCGCTCCGCCGCCGCCGCGCTGCAGGTGCTGGCCTCCTCCTCCGTCGACGACGAGGAGCCGCCGATCCGCGAACGGCCCGAGGTCGAGGTGCTCGACGCCGAGCCGACCCCGGTCGAGACGGTGGAGACCCGCGCCGAAAAGCCGAAACGCGCCCGCCGCGCCAAGGCCGCTCCGGAAGCGGTCGCGGAGCCTGCGGTGGACGCCGCGCCGTACGCCGAGCCCGCGGAGGCTCCGATCGTGCAGCCGGACGCGCTGCAGGCGGTCTCCGACGGCAAGCCCAAGCGCACCCGCAAGCCTCGCGCGAAGGCCGCGGACGCGGCTCCGGCTGGCGACGCGGAGGCTCCCGCAACCTTCGACGCGACGGCCGACAAGCCCAAGCGCGTCCGCAAGGCGGCCCCCCGCAAGCCGAAGGCGGATGCGGACACCACTGACGCGGCCTGACCCCCTGTTTCCCATCATCCCCGCGGAAGCGGGGACCCAGGTTTGAACCGCACGCCCCCGCCATCCGCCATGTCCGCAGCCAAAGCCTGGGTCCTCGCTTCCGCGGGGATGATTGGATAAGAGGGATGCGGCTCTCGGACTTCGACTTCGACCTGCCGCCCGATCGCATCGCGCTGCGTCCCGCGCGTCCGCGCGACGCCGCCCGGCTGCTGGTGGTGGACGGCGACGTCCGGCGTGATCTGCACGTCCGCGACCTGCCGGACCTCCTGACCCCCGGCGACGTGCTGGTGGTCAACGACACGCGCGTGATCCCCGCGCGCCTGTTCGGCGTTCGGCTCCGGGACGAGGGGCGCGTCGCCGTGGAGGCGACCCTGCACAAGCGGCTGTCGCCCTCGCGCTGGTCGGCCTTCCTCAAGCCCGGCAAGCGGGTTCGCCCCGGCGACCGCCTGCGCTTCGGGAGCGAGGCCGACCGCGCCTGCCTCCTGGGCGCGCTCGACGCCACCCTGGTCGACAAGGGCGAAGGCGGCGAGGTGACGCTGGCGTTCGACCTCTGCGGCCCCGCGCTCGACGAGGCGATCGCCGCGGCCGGCGCCATGCCGCTGCCCCCCTACATCGCCGCCCAGCGTGCGGAGGACGACCAGGACCGCGCCGACTACCAGACGGTCTACGCCCGCGAGGACGGCTCGGTCGCCGCGCCTACCGCCGGCCTGCACTTCACTCCTGAGCTGCTGGAGCGGCTGGCGGCGCGGGGGATCGGCCGCGAGACGGTGACCCTGCACGTCGGCGCCGGCACCTTCCTGCCGGTGAAGACCGAGGACGTCGCCGACCACCGCATGCACGCCGAATGGGGCGTGGTGACCGCGGAGACCGCCGCCGCCCTGAACGCCGCCCGCGCGAACGGCGGCCGGATCGTCTGCGTCGGCACCACGGCGCTGCGCCTGCTGGAGTCCGCCGCCGACAGGGACGGCGCGATCCACGCCTTCGCCGGCGACACCGACATCTTCATCACGCCCGGCTATGCCTTCCGCGCCTGCGACGTGCTGATGTCGAACTTCCACCTGCCCAAGTCGACGCTGTTCATGCTGGTCGCGGCCCTCGTCGGCCTGGAGCGCGCCCGCGCCGCCTACGCCCACGCCATCGCGGAGGGCTACCGCTTCTACTCGTACGGCGACGCCGGGCTGTGGTTCAGGGCATGAGCGCGCGCTTCACCCTCCACGCCACCGACGGCGCCGCCCGCACGGGCGTGCTCTCCACCGCGCGCGGCGACATCCGAACGCCCGCCTTCATGCCCGTCGGCACCGCGGGCACGGTGAAGGCGCTGACGGTGGACCAGGTGAGCTCCACGGGCGCGGACGTGATCCTCGGCAACACCTACCACCTGATGCTGCGTCCCACGGCCGAGCGGGTGGCGCGGCTGGGCGGGCTGCACCGCTTCATGCGCTGGGAGAAGCCCGTCCTGACCGACAGCGGCGGCTTCCAGGTCATGTCCCTGTCGAACATCGCGAAGATAGCTGAGGAGGCGGTCACCTTCGCCAGCCACCTCGACGGCTCCAAGCACGTGCTGACGCCCGAGCGCTCCATCCAGATCCAGGCCGACCTCCTGGGCTCGGACATCGCCATGCAGCTCGACGAGTGCGTGGCCTGGCCGGCGGAGGAGCCGCGCGCCCGCGCCGCCATGGAGCTCTCCGCCCGCTGGGGGGCGCGGTCGAAGGCGGCGTTCGGAAGCCGCGACGCCCAGATGCTCTTCGGCATCCAGCAGGGCTCCACTTTCGAGGCGCTGCGCCGCGAGTCCGCCGACCGGCTGCAGGAGATCGGCTTCGACGGCTACGCGGTGGGCGGACTGGCCGTCGGCGAGGGCCATGCCGCCATGTGCGAGGTGCTGGACTACGCCCCCGCCATGCTCCCCGCCGACCGGCCCCGCTACCTGATGGGCGTCGGCAAGCCCATCGATCTGGTGGAGGCGGTGGCGCGCGGCGTAGACATGTTCGACTGCGTGCTCCCTACCCGCTCCGGCCGCCACGGCCAGGCCTGGACCTGGTCCGGCGCGCTCAACATGAAGAACGCCCGCTTCGCCGAGGACGACACCCCCCTGGACGACGCGAGCGCCTGCCCCGCGAGCCGCGACTATTCAAAGGCTTACCTGCACCACCTGATCCGCGCGGAGGAAATCCTCGGCCAGGTGCTCCTATCCTGGCACAACCTGGCCTTCTTCCAGGCGCTGATGGGGGCCATGAGAACCGCGATCGCGGAGAACCGGTTCGAGGCGTTTCGGCGCAACTTCCACGCCGGGCTGCGCGCCTAGTTCTGACGCCTAGTTCGGGCCCCTAGTTCTGGGCCCTTAATTCTGGG
>JASLDZ010000094.1 GCA_030151985.1 Caulobacteraceae bacterium
CTGAAGCGGCACGGCGCCGCGCACGGCTACGCCCGCTACGCCCAGCTGATCCAGGAGGCGGCGGACGGCCGCTACACCGTGCCGGGGGCGGAGGCGCACCGCACGGTGATGGACCTGCGCTACGACCCCCACGCCTCGGCGGTCATGGCGGGCGAGCTGGCGTCGGACCACGCCGCCTATCTGCGCGGGCGCACGGGGCGCGAGCCGACGGGCGGCGAGCTCTACGCCGCGCACTTCCTGGGGCCGCAGGGCTCGGCCAAGCTGATCAGCGCCAGCCTGGCGACCCCCAACGCCTCGGCGGCGGCGCTATTCCCCGACGCGGCGGCCGCCAACCACAACGTCTTCTACCGCAACGGCGCGGCGCTGACGGTGGCGCAGGTCTACGGGGAGCTGTCGCGCAGCATCGGGGAGGGGGCGGCGGCGTCCGGCGCTCCGGCCCAAACCGATCCGGGGCAAGCCGCGTTCGCTTCCTACGCCGACGCCGGCCGCAGCGAGCGGCAGCGCGAGCAGCAGATGCTGATCGACTTCCTGCTGAAGACCGACGACCAGGGCCGAGGGCCCGCTGGCTCGCTCTTCACCTCCGAGCTCCTGACCATCCTGTCGGACTCCAAGGCGCCGCGCTGAGCGGAGCGGGCCGGGTAAACCGACGCTTAAGCACGATGCTTCACCGTATGCGAACGACGGGGGAGGAGCGCGCGGCATGACGGGGCGGACGGGTTTGGGCGAAGCGGACATTCGCGCCCTCGTGAAAGGGCCGACCGACGACGCGCGCGCCGAGGTCGCCCACCGCCTGTGCCGCCGCATCGACCACGCCCTGACGCCCGAGGAGCGGGAGGCCGCGCACGAGGTGTTGCGCCTGATGGCCGCCGACGCCGCCGAGGTGGTCCGCCGCGCGCTCGCCGTGACGCTGCGCGCCTCCAACGCCCTGCCGCGGGACGTCGCGCTGAAGCTCGCGGCCGACATCGATTCGATCGCGCTGCCCGTGCTCAACTTCTCCCCCGTCTTCACCGACGAGGACCTGGTGGAGGTGGTCCGCACGGGCGCCGAGGCGCGGCAGGCCGCCGTCGCGTCCCGCCCGGCGCTCGCCGAGGTGGTGACCGAGGCGCTCGCGACGCACGGCTGCGAGGCGGCGGTGAAGCTGGCGCTGGTGAACGACCGCGCCCGGTTCAGCGAGGACGCGCTCAACGCAACCCTCAAGCGCTTCGCCGGCGACCGTGACGTCGCCGCCGGCATGGCCTATCGCCAGGCCCTGCCGCTCGCCATCTCGGAGAAGCTCGTCGACCTCGTGAGCGAGGAGGTCCGCCGCCATCTGCTGGACCGCCATGCGCTCTCCGCCAGGACGGCGCTGCGGATCGCGGTGGGCGCGCGCGAGCGGGCCACCATCGACCTCGTCGACCAGGCCGGGCGCGTCGCCGACCTCCCCGCCTTCTGCGCGCACCTGCACCGGCAGGAGCGGCTGACGCCCTCGCTGATCCTGCGCGCCCTGGCGTGCGGTCAGATGACCTTCTTCGAGGCGGCGTTGGCCGAGCTGTCGGCGCTGCCGCACCACCGCGCCTGGCTCCTGGTGCACGACGCGGGCCCCTTGGGGCTCAAGGCGATCTGCGACAAGGCGGGCATGCCGGCCCGCCTCCTGCCCGCCTTCCGCGCGGGCGTGGACACCTACCACGCGCTCCTGTCCGAAGACGGCGACCTCGACCGCTTCCAGGAGACGATGCTGGAGCGCTTCCTGACCGCCAACACCGGCGCACCGCAGGCAGACGTCGACGACCTCCTGGAGCGGCTGGACCGTCTGCCCCGCGGCGAGCCCCTCCTGCAGCGCGCGGCCTAGGCCCGGCCGACCGCCTCCAGCACCGCCTGCGCGGCGCGGTCGAAGGGATCGCCCTCGCCGCCGCCCATCAGCGCGAGCGCGGCGGTCTGGTCGGCGGCCTGGCGGGCGGCCGAGGCCGGGTCGTCGAGGAGCGGGGCCAGGGCGGCGGCCAGCGCCTCGCCCGTACAGGCGTCCTGCACGAACTCGGGCGCCACGAAGCGCTTCGCCGCGATGTTGAAGAGCGTGATCCAGGGCGTGAGGATGATCCGCTTGGCGATCCAGTGGGTGAGGGGCGCCAGGCGGTAGCCGACCACCATCGGCGTTCCCGCCAGAGCCAGCTCGATCGTGACCGTGCCCGAGCAGGCCAGCGCCGCCGTCGCGGCGACCATGGCGGCGTCGCGGTCCTCGCCCTCGACCAGGGAGGCGGCGAAGGGCCAGCCCGCCACCCGCGTGCGCAGGGTTTCGGCGACGGCGGGCGCGACGGAGACGGCGACATGCAGCCCCGGCCGGTCGGCCTTCAGTCGCCGCGCCGCGTCCTCGAACGGCGCCGTCAGCCTTGCGACCTCGCCTGGGCGGCTGCCCGGCAGGATCAGGAGGAGGGGGGCGTCCCCGGGCGCCCCGAGCTTCGCGCGGAGGGCGGCAGGGTCGGCGTGCGCGAAGCTCTTGGCCAGGGTGGGGTTGCCGACCGCGACCGTGGGCAGGCCCGCGGCCTCGAAGAGCGGGGCGTCGAAGGCGTGAATGGTCAGGAGCCGATCGACGGTAGCCGCCAGCGTCTTGGCGCGACCGGGTCGGGACGCCCAGACCTGCGGGCCGACGTACTTCACCAGCGGCAGGGCGGGCATCGCGCGCCGCAGCCGCTGCGCCACGCGCAGGGTGAAGCCCCAGGAGTCGATCAGCACCGCCACGTCCGGCTGCTCGCGGACGGCGAGCGCCGCCGTCTCGTCCGCTCGTCGCACCACCCGAGGGTAGGCCCTGATCCCCTCCAGGTAGCCGAGCACCGACAGGTCGGCGATGTCGAACGGGCTCTCCACCCCTTCCGCCGCCATCAGCGGACCGCCGACGCCGACGAAGCTCACGCCCTCGCCCAGCCGCGCCCGCAACGCCCGCGCGAGGCCCGCGCCCAGGGCGTCGCCCGAGGGCTCGGCGGCGACCAGCATGACCTTGAGCGGCTTCACGGCGGCCTCCCTAGCACGCCGCCGGCCGCCCGGCGCGTCAGTGGTAGCGGCGGATCAGCCCCACCAGCTTGCCCTGCACCTGCACCTGGTCGGGAGCGTACAGCCGCGTCTCGTAGCGCGGGTTGGCGGGCACCAGCGCCACCGAGCCGCCCTTGCGTTGCAGGCGCTTGAGCGTCGCCTCCTCGCCCATGGTCAGCGCCACCACGATCTCGCCGGAGGCGGCCGAGTCGCCCTTTCGGATCACCACGTAGTCGCCGTCCAGGATGCCGGCGTCGATCATCGAATCGCCCTGCACTTCCAGGACGAAGTGCTCGCCGTTGCCCATCAGCGCGTCCGGCACCGCGATCCGCTCCCGCTCGTGCTGGATGGCCTCGATCGGCGTGCCGGCGGCGATCTTGCCCAGCACCGGCAGCTCGCGCGCGCCGTCGGGGTCGGCGTAGGCGGGGGGCGCTGTGGGGCGGGCGCGGCCGCCGCCCTCCACCACCTGCGGCTTGAAGGGGGCGCGGGCGCCCTGCGCGACGCTGGGGGCGCTGGCCTGCTCGGGCAGCTTGGTCACCTCCAGCGCGCGGGCCCGGTGGGCGAGGCGGCGCAGGAAGCCCCGCTCCTCCAGCGCGGTGATCAGGCGGTGGATGCCGGACTTGGACGCCAGGTCCAGCGCGTCCTTCATCTCGTCGAACGAGGGCGAGACGCCGGTTTCGCGGATCCGCTGATGGATGAACATCAGAAGCTCGTGCTGCTTGCGCGTGAGCATGACCCGCCAAACCCCTCGCCTGCGTCGCGTACGACCGCCGAAGACGGAACAAACCGTCAACCCTGAGGGTGTTCTGTAAGTGTTCCTGCTTACCGTCAAGTAAATTCATGCGGGCGTCCGCCGCTGACGGCTGGTAACCCGGCGCGAGTGCTCAGCCGAGCAGGGCGCGGGTCGCGGCCTCGACGTCGGCGTGGCGCATCAGGCTTTCCCCGACCAGGATCGCGGACGCGCCGGCGGCGTGCACGCGGGCCACGTCGGCGGTGGTGGAGATGCCGCTTTCCGAGACCAGCAAAGCGTTCGCGGGCTTGCCGGCGGCCAGCCGCGCGGTGGTGGAGAGGTCGACGGCGAAGGTCTTGAGGTCGCGGTTGTTCACCCCGACCAGCGTCGCGCCGAGCTTGCCCGCGCGCGCCATCTCGGCCTCGTCGTGCACCTCGACCAGCGCGTCCATGCCAAATCGGTCGGCCTCGGCCAGGAGGTCGGCGGCGAGCGAATCATCGACCATGGCCAGGATCACGAGGATCGCGTCGGCCCCCATCGCGCGTGATTCGGCGACCTGCCAGGGATCGACCAGGAAGTCCTTGCGGATCACCGGCAGGACGCTGGCCTGGCGCGCGCTCCGTAGGTAGCGCTCGTCGCCCATGAAGCTCGGGCCGTCCGTCAGCACCGAGAGGCAGGCCGCGCCTCCCGCCTCGTAGGCGCGGGCGAGGGCCGGCGGGTCGAAGTCCTCGCGGATCAGGCCCTTGGAGGGGCTGGCCTTCTTGATCTCGGCGATCAGGCCGGTGCGGCCGGGCCGGGCGGCGGCGGCCAGGTCGGCGGCGAAGCCGCGGGGGGCGGAGGCGTCGTGGGCGGTCGCCTCCAGCTCCGCCAGCGGACGCTCGCGCTTGCGGGCGGCGACCTCGTCCCGCTTGTAGGCGGCGATCCGGGAGAGGATGTCGTCGTCGGCGAGGGCGGCGGCGGCGGTCACGGGCGGGCCTTTCCACAGATGGCGCGAAGCGTTTCGAGCGCGTGGCGGGCGGCCCCGGTGTCGATGGACAAGGCGGCCATGCGGACCCCCTCGGCGAGCCCCTCGGCGCGCCCCCCGACGACCAGGGCGGCCGCCGCGTTGAGCGCCGCGATGTCGCGGTAGGCGCCTTCCTCTCCGTCAAGAACAGCGGTTAACGCGGCGGCGTTCCGGGCGGGGTCGCCGCCCCGCAGCGCCTCGGGCTCGGCGCGGCGCAGGCCCGCGTCCTCGGGCGTCACGACGAACCGGCGCACGCCGCCGTCGACCCATTCCACCACCTGCGTCTCGCCGGTCGTGGTGAGCTCGTCCAGCCCGTCGCCATGCACCACCCAGGCGCGCGTGGTCCCCAGCGCGCCCAGGGTGCGGGCCAGGGTCTCCAGCCGCGCCGGATCGTAGACGCCCATCACTTGGCAGCGCGCGCCCGCGGGGTTGGAGAGCGGTCCTAGGAGGTTGAACAGCGTGCGGAAGCCCAGCTCGGAGCGCACCGGCCGCACGTGGCGCATCGCGGGGTTGTAGGCCGGCGCGTAGAGGAAGCAGACGCCCGCCTCGTGCAGCGCGCGGCGGGATTGGTCGGCCGACGTCTCGATATCGACGCCCAGCGCCGCCAGCACGTCGCCCGCGCCGGAGCGGGAGGAGGCGGCGCCGCCTCCGTGCTTGGCGACCTTCAGCCCCGCTCCCGCCACCACGAAGCTGACGGCGGTGGAGATGTTGAAGGTGTGCGCGCCGTCGCCCCCCGTGCCGCAGACGTCGATGGTCTCCACGCCGGGGCCGGGATCGAAGCGCACGGCGGCCCGGCGCATGGCGCGTACGCAGGCGAGGATCTCGGACGGCGCCTCGCCGCGCATCCGCAGCGCCGTCAGCGCGGAGGCGACCTGGGCGGGGGTGGGCTCCCCCCGGAAGCAGGCGTCGAAGAAGGCTTCGGCCTCCGCGTCCGCCAGGACCTCGCCGCGCGCCAGCGTCTCCAGGAGCGGCCGGAAGGCGGCGGACACGGGCGGTCAGGCCGCCGCGTCGACGGGGGAGCGCGCGACGCCCGCGAGGTCCAGGAAGTTGGCCAGGAGCTGGCGGCCGTGCTCGGTGGCGTAGCTCTCGGGGTGGAACTGCACGCCGTGGATGGGCCGCGACACGTGCGCCAGCCCCATGATCTCCCCGTCGTTGGTCCAGGCGGTGATCGCGAGGCTCTCCGGCAGGGTTTCGCGCCGGACCGCCAGGCTGTGGTAGCGGGTGGCGGCATAGCCGTCCGGAAGGCCCGCGAATACGCCTTCGCCCCGATGTCGGATCGGGCTGGTCTTGCCGTGCATCAGCGCCTTGGCCCGCACCACCTCGCCCCCGAACGCTTGGCCTATGGCCTGGAAGCCCAGGCACACGCCCAGGATCGGCAGGGTTTCCGGGGCGGTCGCGAGGAGCTCGAGGCAGACGCCCGCCTCGTTGGGCGAGCAGGGGCCGGGCGACAGCAGCAGCGCCTGAGGCTTCAGCGCCAGCGCCTCCGCGGCGGTCAGGGCGTCGTTGCGGACCACGCGGGTGGGCGCGCCCAGGCACGCCAACTCGTGCACCAGGTTGTAGGTGAAGCTGTCGTAGTTATCGACGACCAGGATCATGGCGGCATCCCTAGTCTTCCGCCGCGGCACCGCCAAGCATGCTCACCGCCGCTTAACCCTTCCAGGGACACGGTGGCGGCATGAGCCTCGCCTCCGACCTGCCGGACCTCGGCGCCGCCCGCGAGCGGCTGGCGGAGCCGGCGCGGCCCAGGGGATCGTCGCTCTCGATGCTGGGCGCGGGCGCCTTCGCCGCCGTGAGCGGGCTGGCGTTGGCGGGCGCGGTGTTCGTCAGCGCCGGCGCGCTGCCCTCCGGCCGTCCGGCTCCGCCGCAGACGGGCGCGTTGTTCCTGGGGACGCGGTAGGCGGGAACCGGTCCCCCTCAGACCGTCGCTTCGCTCCGGCCAGCTCCCTCGCGTGCGGGGGAGCCCTGAAAGAGAGGTGCCTCGGCCGCGAGGGCCTACTCGAAGCGCCACGCCTCCTGCGCCGCCCGGGAAAGCGCGCGGGCCTTGTGCAGCGTCTCCTCGTACTCCGCGTCGGGATCGCTGTCGGCCACCACGCCGCCGCCCGACTGCACGTGCATGGCGCCGTCCT
>JASLDZ010000182.1 GCA_030151985.1 Caulobacteraceae bacterium
GAGGGCGCGGCGCGCAACGAGGCCTACGCCGCCACCAAGGGCGCGGTGATCTCGATGATGAAGTCGGTGGCCGTCGAGCACGGCCGCTACGGCGTGCGCGCCAACGCCATCCTGCCCGGCTGGATCGCGACGGACATGACGGCGGGGGCGCAAGCCTCAGACCAGTTCACCGACAAGGTGATCAGCCGCGTGCCCGCGCGCCGGTGGGGCGAGCCGGAGGACTTCGGCGGCGTGGCCGTCTACCTCGCCTCGGACGCCTCGCGTTTCCACTCCGGCGACAGCTTCGTGATCGACGGCGGCTACGCGGTGTTCTGAGGCGTGCTTCTTCTCTCCCCCATCGCAGATGGGGGAGTACGGCGGAGCCGGGAGGGGGCCGCGCGGCAGCGCGGAAGACACGGGCGCTTGCGGCGTTCCGCGCCCTGCGGACGCGGCCCCTCCACCGCTTCGCGGTCCCCCTCCCCATCTGCGATGGGGAGGATCAGAGGCGCGAGCCCTAAAGCGCCTTACGCATCACCCGGAAGTACAGGTCCGGCGTGCGCGGCAGGCCGAAGCGTTCGTCGCCGTAGGGGAAGGCGCCCGTCTCGCCCGTGAAGCCGTAGCCGAGGCGCTCGTACCAGGCGATCAGCTCCGTCCGGGAGGCGATCACGTCCAGCTCCATGACCGACGCGCCGAACCGTTCCGCGGCGATGCGGTCGGCCTCCGCCAGCAGCCGCCGTCCGACGCCGGACGCCTGCCGCGCCGGATCGACCGCCAGCATGCCGAAGTGGCCGACGCCGCCCTTCGCCTCGACATGCACGCAGCCGGCGAGCCCGCCCGCATCCTCCGCCAGGATCACCACGCTGTCGGGTCTGGCGAGCAGCTCGGTGACGGCGAGCGCGTCGGTCCGCTGCCCGTCGAGCAGGTCGGCCTCGGTCGTCCAGCCCCGCCGGCTCTCGTCGCCCCGGTAGGCGGACTGCACCCGCGCCACGATCGCGGGGATGTCGGCGGCGTCGGCGAGACGGAAGGCGATGGCGTCCATGACCGCTCCATCGCTCCCGCCGGACGTGATCGTCAACCGCTCCGCTGGACGGAACGAAGCACGAACCTTAAGGTGCGTCGATGGTGCAGCTCACCCTCCGCCGCAAGCTGGAGATCCTGTCGGACGCGGCGAAGTACGACGCGTCCTGCGCCTCCTCGGGCGGAGCGGGTCGCAACTCGCTGAGCGGCAAAGGCGTGGGCGCGACCACCGGCGGCTCGGGCGTCTGCCACGCCTATACGCCGGATGGGCGGTGCGTCAGCCTGCTCAAGATCCTGATGACCAACTTCTGCGTCTACGACTGCGCCTACTGCATCAACCGCGTCAGCTCCAACGTCGCGCGCGCACGGTTCAGCGTGGACGAGATCGTTCGGCTGACGCTCGACTTCTACAAGCGCAACTACATCGAGGGTCTGTTCCTCAGCTCCGGCGTCATCCGCGACGCCGACTATACGCAGGAGCAGCTGACGCTGGTGGCCAAGACCCTGCGCGAGGTGCACGACTTCCGCGGCTACATCCACCTGAAGCTGATCGCCGGCGCCGCGCCGGAGCTGGCGGCGGAGGCGGGGCTCTACGCCGACCGCCTCTCGGTCAACATCGAGCTGCCGCAGGAAGCCAGCCTGCAGCGGCTGGCACCTGAGAAAAGCCCGCTGAACATCCGCCAGAGCATGGGCCAGGTGCGGCTCGGCATTGACGCGGGCAAGGATCGCACGCTGCGCAAGACCCGCGCGCCCCGCTACGCCCCCGCCGGCCAATCGACGCAGATGATCGTCGGCGCGGACACCGCCACCGACGCCGACGTGCTCTTGCGGTCCGAGGCGCTCTACGGAGGCTACCACCTGCGCCGCGTCTACTACTCCGCCTTCAGCCCGATCCCGGACAGCTCCAGCGTGCTCCCCTCGCAGCGGCCGCACCTGATGCGCGAGCACCGGCTCTACGAGGCCGACTGGCTGATGCGCTACTACGGCTTCAGCAGAGAGGAGATCATCTCGGCGGCGCCGGACGGCATGCTCGACCCGGCCATCGACCCCAAGCTCGCCTGGGCGCTGCAGAACCGCGACCGCTTTCCGCTCGACGTGAACACCGCCGACCGCGAAATGCTGCTGCGCGTGCCGGGGCTTGGCGTGAAGAGCGTGAACAAGATCGTGGCCGTGCGCCGGCTGAAGCGGCTCGACATGGGCGACCTCAGCCGTGTGGGCGGCGCGATGCGGCGCATGAAGCCGTTCGTGATCGCGGCGGACTGGCGACCGACGCTGCTGGCCGACACCGCCGACCTGCCCGAGCGGATGCGGGAGCTGTCCAAGCACGCGCAGCCGAAACAGCTGGAGCTGTTTTGAGCGCGAAGGTCATGATCTCCCCCATGCGTCGCATGGGGGAGTACGGCGAAGCCGGGAGGGGGCCGCGCGCCAGCGCGGAAGACGCGGGCGCTCGCGGTGTTCCGCGCCCTGCGGGCGCGGCCCCTCCGGCCCTCCGGGCCCCCTCCCCATCTGCGATGGGGAGGATTTGATGCGTCGCCTCAGCAGCATAGGCGTTTCAAGCCCATGCACACCGTAACCCTCTCGCACCCCGTCGACTTCGACGGCTGGCGCGCCGCCGCCCGCGCGCTGCGGCTGGCCGACGTGCCGCCCGGCGACGTGGGCTGGTCCGTGGGCGAGGGCGAGGCGGCGTTGTTCGGCTCGGCGCCCCCGCCCCCCGCCGCGCCCGGCGCGCAGTTCACCGCGCCCCGCGCCTTCGTGGAGCTGGCCAAGGTGGTGATCTGCCACGCGGGCGAGGACCGGTTCGACCTCCTCTACCGCCTGCTGTGGCGGCTGAAGGACGAGCCGCAGCTCATGGGCCTCCTCACCGACCCGGACATGGCCGACGCGCTCCTGCGCCAGAAGACGGTGCGCCAGGCCGAGCACAAGATGCACGCCTTCGTCCGCTTCCGCCGGGTGGACGACAAGGCGGACGAGGCCGACCTGGAGGAATACGCCGCCTGGTATGAGCCGCCGCACTACGTGATCGCGCTCGGCGTGGACTTCTTCGTGCGGCGGCTGGCGAACGTGAAGTTCTCCATCATCAGCCCCTACGTCACCGTCGCCTGGGACCGCGCTCAGCTCCTCTACGGCCCCGGCGGCGACAAGAGCCAGATCCCGCCCGAGGACGCCAAGGAGGACGACTGGAAGACCTATTTCACCAGCATCTTCAACCCGGCGCGGCTGAACCCGAAGGTGATGCGCCAGCACATGGCGCCCGGCTACTGGAAGAACCTTCCGGAGGCTTCGGCCATTCCCTCCCTGATCGCCCAAGCCCAGGGAAGGACCGCCGCCATGGTCGAGGCCGCCCCCACCGCCCCCAGCGAGCGCGCCATGCGCGCCGCCACGCGGGTGCAGCGCAACGAGCCGGTGGACGGCGGCTTCAGCGCGGACACGCTCGGCGACGTGAACGCCGGCATCCAGGTCTGCCGCCGCTGCGATTTATGGCGGAACGCGACGCAGGGGGTGCCGGGCGAGGGGCCGAAGTCCGCGCCCCTGATGTTCGTGGGCGAGCAACCGGGGGACATGGAGGACCTGGCGGGCAAACCCTTCGTCGGCCCCGCCGGCCAGCTGTTCAACCGCGCGCTGGAGGCGGCGGGCGTGCCGCGGGCGGAGACCTTCGTCACCAACAGCGTCAAGCACTTCAAGCACGAGCTCAGAGGCAAGCGCCGCCTGCACGCCAAGCCGAACACCACCGAGATCACCGCTTGCAACTGGTGGCTCGGCCAGGAACGCAAGATCGTCAGGCCGAAGGTGGTGGTCGCGCTCGGCGCCACCGCCTCGCTGGCCGTGTTCAGGAAGGCGCTTCCCGTGACGAAGGCGCGGGGTGTGGTCGGGGCGCTGGAGGATGGGGCGACCGGCTTCCTCACCGTCCACCCCAGCTTCCTGCTGCGCCTGCCCGACGAGGACTCCAAGGCGCGCGAGTTCGACCTCTTCGTCCGCGACCTGAAGGCGGCCTACGCTCTGGTGGGGCGCTAGGAGACCTGCCCCCCCTTTCACCCGCTCATCCCGGCGAAGGCCGGGACCCAGATCCGGGAGCGAGGAAGCCAGGACTCGCCATCTTCAGCGCCGAGCCCTGGACCACGGTGAAATCTGGGTCCCGGCCTTCGCCGGGATGAGCGGATGTAAGATCAGGGCGGGAGGTGGCGGAGCTGGCTCAGCCCCGCTGGTCGAACGCCACGAACTCCCGATGCGTCGGGCCGGTGTAGACCTGGCGCGGGCGGCCGATCTTCTGCGAAGGGTCGGAGATCATCTCCGCCCACTGCGCGATCCAACCCACCGTGCGCGACATGGCGAAGATCACGGTGAACATGTCGAGCGGGAAGCCCAGCGCGTTCATGGTGATTCCGGAGTAGAAGTCCACGTTCGGATACAGCTTGCGCGAGACGAAGTACTCGTCGTCCAGCGCGATCCGCTCCAGCTCCATCGCGACCTTCAGGATCGGGTCGTCGCGCATGTCCAGCGCGTCGAGCACCTCGTGCGCGGTCTTGGCCATCACCTTGGCGCGGGGGTCGTAGTTCTTGTAGACGCGGTGGCCGAAGCCCATCAGCTTCTGCTCGCGGTTCTTCACCCCCTTCACGAACTCGGGGATGCGATCGACCGTGCCGATCTCGCGCAGCATGGCCAGCGCCGCCTCGTTGGCGCCCCCGTGCAGCGGGCCCCACAGGCAGGCGATGCCCGCCGCGATGCAGGCGAACGGATTGGCCTCCGACGAGCCCGCCAGCCGCACGGTGGAGGTGGAGGCGTTCTGCTCGTGGTCGGCTTGCAGGATCATCAGCTGGTTCATCGCCTTCACAGCGACGGGGTTGATGTCGTAGGGCTCGGCCGGCACCGAGAAGCACATGTTCAGGAAGTTCTCGGCGTAGCCCAGGTCGTTCTTCGGATAAACGAAGGGCTGGCCGATGGCGTACTTGTAGGCCTGCGCCGCGATGGTCGGCATCTTGGCGATCAGCCGGAAGGTCGAGATCTCGCGCGCCTTCGGGTCGTGGATGTTGGTGCTGTCGTGGTAGAAGGCCGAGAGCGCGCCCACCGCCGCCGTCATGATCGCCATGGCCGGGGCGTCGCGCCGGAAGCCCTGGAAGAAGCGATTGAACTGGTCGTGCACCATCGTATGGCGCGTGACCGTGTGCTCAAACGTCGAGAACTGGTCGGCCGTCGGCAGCTCGCTGTTGAGCAGGAGGTAGCAGACCTCCAGGAAGCTGCAGTTCTCCGCCAGCTGGTCGATCGGGTAGCCGCGGTAGAGCAGGATGCCCGCGTCGCCGTCGATGAAGGTGATCTGGCTCTCGCACGACGCGGTCGAGGTGAAGCCGGGATCGTAGGTGAACATCCCCGTCTCGCCGTAGAGCTTGCGGATGTCGATCACGTCCGGCCCGACCGAGCCCTTGAGCACCGGCAGGTCCAGCGACTTGCCCCCGGCCTGCACCGTGGCCTGCCCGTTGGGCTGGACCTTGTTCTCCATAGGTAGACCTCAGGGCTCGGGAGGGCGTCTGAACGGCGTTCAGGCGGGGGGATTGTGCGCTGCGTTATAGCGCGTCAGGCGCCGCTGGAAAGCGCGTCGTCCAGGCGGCCGAGCGCCTCGTCCCGCCCCAGCGCAGAAAGGGTGGAGGCGAGGTCGGGCGCGGGCGCGCCGCCCGAGAGCACGCCGCGCAGCGCCGGCCCGATCTTGCCCAACCCCACGCCCTCGGCCTCGGCGAAGCTGCGGATCTCGGGCTCCAGCATCGCTGGCGTCCAGGCCGGATCGAGCCCCGCCAAGCGGTCGCGCAGCCGGCGCAGGCGCGCGCGGGTCTCGTCGGTGAGGAGCCTGGTGGTCTTCTCGTCCAGCGCGAGCGGGCGCGACTTCAGCGCGAACAGCGTCATGTCGGCGAGCTGCAGGATGGTCTGCGCGCCGTCCTTCACCAGCGCGATCACGGGAGCGAGCTTCGCACTCGCGGAAACGTGAACGCCGCGCTTGGCGTGCGCCTCGGCCACAAGGTCGCTGAGCCGGTGGTCGTCGGCCATGCGGATGTAGCGCTGGTTGATGAAGTTGAGCTTGTCCCAGTCGAGCCGGGCGGGCGCCTTGACCACGTCGGCGACGTCGAACCATTCGGCGGCCTGGTCATCCGAGAACACCTCGTCGTCGCCGTGCCCCCAGCCCAGCCGCGCCAGGTAGTTGCGCATGGCCTCGGGCAGGTAGCCCATCTCGCGGAACTCGCCGACCGCCTGCGCGCCGTGCCGCTTGGAGAGCTTGGCGCCGTCCGGACCGTGGATCAGGGGCACGTGGGCGAAGGCGGGGACGTCC
>JASLDZ010000185.1 GCA_030151985.1 Caulobacteraceae bacterium
GTAGCACCGCAGGGGAGGGCCGCTCCGCCCGCGTGGCGGTCCTCCCCCTCGCGCCATGGCCGACGCCCTCTCCCCCACCTCCGTCGCGACGTCCCGGGCGGACGCGCGGCGCACGACGCCCCGGGGCTCGGCGGTCGATCCGCTGTTCCGCCTGGTCTGCGGAGCCTGCGCGACCGCGCTGCTGTGCGCCATCGGGGGGTTGCTGGTCGCGCTGTTCGTGGGCGGCTGGCCCGCGCTGTCGAAGTTCGGGCTGGGGTTCGTCTTCTCCACCACCTGGGACCCGGTGAACGACGTCTACGGCGGCGCGGGGCCGATCGTGGGCACGCTGATCACCGCCTTCCTGTCGCTGGTGTTCGCCCTACCCATCGCCTTCGGCGTGGCGGTGTTCCTGACCGAGTTCTGCCCGCCCGTGCTGCGCCGCCCCGTCGGCGTGGCGGTGGAGCTGCTCGCGGGCGTGCCCTCCATCGTCTACGGCATGTGGGGGCTGTTCGTGTTCGCCCCGCTGTTCGCCAAGTACGTCGAGCTGCCGCTGATGTCGGCGGCGCCCTTCGGCTCGATCTGGGAGAAGATCTTCACCGGCGTGCCCAACGGCTCGGGCGTGCTGACGGCGTCCTTGATCCTGGCCATCATGATCCTGCCCTTCATGGCCGCCACCCTGCGCGAGCTTTTCCTGACCGTGCCCGCCAAGGTGCGCGAGAGCGCCTACGGCGTCGGCGCCACCTCGCTGGAGGTCGTGCGCTCGGTCACCCTGCCCTACGTCAGCCGTTCGGCGGTGGGGGCGGTGATGCTGGGGCTGGGTCGGGCGCTGGGCGAGACCATGGCCGTCACCTTCGTGATCGGGAACACCCACAGCTTTCCCAAGGGCATCTTCGACGCCGGCTCGACCATCTCCTCGACCATCGCCAACGAGTTCGCGGAGGCCGCGCCCGGGCTGCACACCTCCGCCCTGATCGCGCTGGGGCTGGTGCTGTTCGTGATCACCTTCGCGGTGCTGGGCATCGCCCGCGCGCTGCTCGGCACGGCGAAGGGCTGACCCATGGCCCTGCTCGACCGTCGCGGACGCCGCAGCGTCGCCAACGTGGCCTTCGTCGGCTTCTGCTGGTTCGCCGCGCTGCTGGCCATCACGGCGCTGTTCGCCATCCTCGCCTCGCTGGTGGTGCAGGGGATCGGCGGACTGAACCTGCACGTCTTCACCCTCGACACGCCGGCGCCGGGCTCGGTCGGCGGCCTGCGCAACGCCATCGTCGGCTCGCTGATGATGTGCCTGGCGGCCATGCTGATCGCCGTGTTCATCGGCATCCTGGCCGGCACCTGGCTGGCCGAGTACGGTCGCGAGAGCGCCTATGCCAACGTGGTGCGGTTCGTGAACGACGTGCTCTTGTCCGCGCCCTCCATCCTCGTCGGCCTGTTCGTCTACGAGGTGCTGGTGCTGCACGTGTTCAAGGGCTTCGCGGGGTGGGCGGGCGCAGTGGCGCTGGCCATGCTCGCCGCCCCGGTCGTCACCCGCACCACCGAGGACGTGCTGAAGCTGCAGGCGCGCCAGCTGCGGGAGTCGGGCGTGGCGCTCGGCACGCCGATGCAGGCGACCATCCGCAAGATCCTGTGGCGGGCGGCGGGCGGCGGCATCATCACGGGCGGCCTCCTCGCCTTCGCGCGCATCTCCGGCGAGACCGCGCCCTTGCTCTTCACCTCGCTGAACAACAACTTCTTCAGCTGGAACATGTCCAAGCCGATGGCCAACCTGCCGACGGTGATCTTCAACTACGCGCTCTCGGCCTATGACGACTGGCGCCGCTTGGCCTGGGTCGGGGCGCTCCTGATCGCCGCAGCGGTGCTCACGATCAACGTCGCGGTGCGCTTCATCTCGCGGGAGCCGAAACGCTCATGACGCTCGTCCCCTCGGCCGCGGAAGAGCCGCAGGCGCCCGTTCCGGCCGGCACGCCGCCGGAGGTGCGCGACTACGTCGCCCGCGAGGGCGCGTCGGGCGAGGGAGAACGCTACGCCGAGACCCTGCCGGCCGACCAGATCAAGCTCGAGACCCGCGACCTCAAGTTCTTCTACGGCGCCAAGGCCAACGCCTCGCTGCACGGGGTGACCATCCCCTTCCTGCGCAACGGCATCACCGGGCTGATCGGGCCATCGGGCTGCGGCAAGTCCACGCTGCTGCGCGCGCTGAACCGCATCTACGCCCTCTATCCCGGCCAGCGGGCCGAGGGGCAGATCCTGCTCGACGGAGTGAACATCCTCGACAAGGGGACGGACCTAGCCCAGCTCCGCTCGCGGGTGGGCATGGTGTTCCAGCAGCCGACGCCCTTCCCGATGTCGATCTACGACAACGTGGCGTTCGGCGTGCGCCTCTACGAGAAGCTCTCCAAGGCCGACATGGACGCCCGGGTGGAGGAGAGCCTGCGCCGCTCCGCCCTATGGAACGAGGTGAAGGACAAGCTGCACGCCTCGGGCCTGGGCCTCTCCGGCGGCCAGCAGCAGCGGCTGTGCGTCGCCCGCGGCGTGGCGGTGCGGCCCGAGGTGCTGCTGCTCGACGAGCCGGCCAGCGCGCTCGACCCGATCTCCACCGCCAAGCTGGAGGAGACGCTGGTCGAGCTGAAGAAGGACATCACGATCGTGATCGTGACCCACAACCTGCAGCAGGCCGCCCGCATCAGCGACAACGCCGCCTTCATGTTCCTGGGCGACCTGATCGAGTTCGCCAAGACCGAACGCCT
>JASLDZ010000187.1 GCA_030151985.1 Caulobacteraceae bacterium
GGGCCACCTGTTCGGCGAGCCGCGGGCCATCCGCGACGCGGTCCTCGCCGAAGCCGATCCGCCCTCGGCCTACCTCCGCCCGCACTTCCAGCGCCGGGCCGCGGGCGGCCGCTAGTCACGCACATGCGGGTCCCGGTCTTCGCGTGCCGCGAAACCGGGATGACACCTTGTGATGGGCGCGGGTAGAGAGCCCCCATGACCTCCCCCAAGATCGCCGCCGGGTTCTCGGAGCTGACCGCCCTCTACGACGTGCTGCTCTGCGACGTCTGGGGGGTGATCCACAACGGGCGCGAGGCCTTCCCGGCCGCCTGCGAGGCGCTGGCGAAGTTCCGCGCCCAGGGCGGCGAGGTGGTGCTGATCTCCAATGCGCCGCGGCCCAACGCCGGGGTCATCGAGCAGCTGGACCGCCTGGGCGTGCCCCGCGAGGCCTACTCCCTGGTGGTCACCTCCGGCGACGCCACCCGCAAGCTGCTCGCCGCCCGCGCGCCGGGCCCGGCGTGGAAGCTCGGCCCCGAGCGCGACGATCCGCTGTACGAGGGCCTCGGCCTCGACTTCGCCGAGCTGGAGGCCGCGGCCTTCATCTCCTGCACCGGCCCCTTCGACGACGAGGCCGAGACGCCGGACGACTACCGCGAGCGGTTCCGCGGCGCGGTCGGCCGCGGCCTGCCGATGATCTGCGCCAATCCCGACATCGTCGTGCAGCGGGGCGAGAAGCTGATCTACTGCGGCGGCGCGCTCGCCCAGCTCTACGAGGCCCTGGACGGCCAGGTGCTGATGGCCGGCAAGCCGCACGCGGCGATCTACGACCTGGCGCTGGCCAAGGCGGCCGAGCGCGCGGGCCACGCGATCGAGCGCGCCCGCGTGCTCTGCGTCGGCGACGGCCCGCGCACCGACCTGCGCGGCGCCAACGCGCAAGGCCTCGACGCCCTGTTCGTGGCCAGCGGCATCCACGGCCAGGAGATCCTGGCTTCCGGCGTCATGGACCCAGCGATGATCGACCACGTCTTCGAGACCGAAGGGGTCACCGCCGCCTGGGCGATCGCCGACCTGGTCTGGTGAGCGCCGCCATTCGTCGCTAAGTGAGAACCGCCTGAGGGGACGTCCGTGCAGCAGGGTTTCTATTTCGACGAGCTGAGCGTGGGCCAGAGCGCCGAGCTGGTGCGCACCGTGGGCGCCCACGACCTGGAGGCCTTCGCCGAGGTCTCCGGCGACAGCAATCCCGTCCACCTGGACGAGGCCTACGCGAAGACCACCGCCTTCGGCGGCCGCATCGCCCACGGCATGCTCTCGGCGGCCTACGTCTCCGCCGTGCTGGGCACCCGCCTGCCGGGGCCCGGCGCCATCTACCTCAACCAGTCGCTGCGCTTCCGCCGCCCGGTCCGCATCGGCGACGAGGTGACCGCCCGCGTCACGGTCAAGGAGCTCGACGAGAAGCGCGGCCACGTCACCCTGGAGACCGTCTGCCTGGTCGGCGGCAAGACGGTGATGGACGGCGAGGCCCTGGTCATGGCGCCGAAGCGCACATGAGCCGCGTCCGCGTCATCCACGGCTGGAAGCACCTGGCCGAGGGCGACCGCGGCGCGGCCGTGGCCATGGGCAATTTCGACGGCGTCCACCGGGGCCACCAGAAGGTCATCGCACTCGCCGGCGAGGCGGCCAAGGCGCTGGGCGCGCCGCTGGGCGTGATCACGCTGGACCCGCACCCCCGCGTCTACCACCGCCCGCAGGAGCCCGCCTTCCAGCTGATGAAGCGCGACCAGCAGGCCCGCGCCCTGGAGGCCCTGGGCGTGGAGATCCTCTACGTCCTGCCCTACGCCGAGCTCGCCGACATCACCGACCGCGAGTTCGCCACCCACGTCCTGCACGAGGGCCTGGGCGTCCGCCACGTGGCCCTGGGCTTCGACAACTCCTTCGGCAAGAACCGGACCGGCACGCCGGAGACCATGGCCCAGTACGGCGCCGAGCTCGGCTTCGGCGTCTCGGTGGCCCAGGAAGTCACTGACCGCGACGGGGAGAAGTTCTCCTCTACCGCCATCCGCGAGGCCTTGCGCGACGGCCATCCGGAGGAAGCCGCCCGTATCCTCGGCCGGCCCTTCGCCATCGAGGGCGTGGTGGTCCGCGGCCGCCAGCTCGGCCGCAAGCTGGGCTATCCCACCGCCAATGTGGGCCTGGCCGACTACGTCGTGCCGAAGTTCGGGGTCTATGCGACCCGCACGCGCCTGCCGGACGGGCGCAAGCTGCCGGGCGTCGCCAACATCGGCGTCAACCCGACCGTCGACGGGGTCACGGTCGCGCGCCTGGAGGTCTGGCTGTTCGACTTCGACGAGGACATCTACGACCAGGTGATCGAGACCGACCTCGTGGCCTTCCTGCGCCCCGAAGCCAAGTTCGCGAGCCTCGACGAGATGACTGTCCAGGTGCTGAAGGACGCCGAGCAGGCGCGGAAGATCCTCGCCCCTGACCCAAAGGGCGAGGGGAGATGAGCGGCGCGGCTCTTGGGTTCCGGGCGATGCTCTGTTAGAGCCTGCCGATGATCTCGGTTCGGACGAGCCTGCGAATTAACCGCCCGGCGTGACGCCGCCGGACGAGTCTCCAGCGCGCGCCGGGTTCCCGCATCTCCTGACATCCGAACCAGCTGGATAGAGTTATGGCCGACGACGTCGAATCCCCGTCTCGCGACTACCGCGCCACCATCTTCCTGCCCGACACGCCCTTCCCCATGCGCGCCGGACTGCCGCAGAAGGAGCCGCAGATCCTCGCCCGCTGGGCGGAGATCGACCTCTACAACGCCATCCGCAAGGCGCGGCAGGACGCCGGCAAGCCGCTGTTCGTGCTGCACGACGGGCCGCCGTACGCCAACGGCGCGATCCACATCGGCCTCGCCCTGCAGAAGACCCTGAAGGACTTCGTGGTGCGCTCGCGCTTCGCGCTCGGCTACGACGTCGATTACCTGCCCGGCTGGGACTGCCACGGCCTGCCGATCGAGTGGAAGGTCGAGGAGCAGCTGCGCGCCAAGGGCCGCCGCAAGGACGAGGTTTCGCGCGCCGAGTTCCGCGCCCGCTGCCGCGAATACGCCGAGCACTGGATCGGCGTGCAGATGGCCGGCTTCAAGCGGCTGGGCGTGATCGGCGACTGGG
>JASLDZ010000234.1 GCA_030151985.1 Caulobacteraceae bacterium
AGCCGCCCAACGCCGCGCGCCGGCGCATGGCGCGCTTTCCGGTCGGAAGCGAGCGGCTGAACCACCCGGCTGGCGGGTCGCCTGGGTTCCGAGTGGCCAACGTCTTCGTGATGGCGGGCGTGCCGGGCGTGATGCGCGGGATGCTGGAGGACGTGTCCGGCAGGATCCGCACCGGCGCGGTGGTGCTCTCGCGCACGCTGCGGGTGACCGGGACGGGCGAGGGGGTGCTGGCCGCCCCGCTGGAAACGGTCGCCAAGGCGCATCCGGCCTTGAGCCTCGGCTCCTACCCCTTTTTCACACCCGAGGGTTACGGCGCGAACCTCGTCATCCGCGGGCGGGACGCCGCTGAGGTGGACCGGGCCGTCGGCGAGCTGGAGGAGGCGCTGGCGCAGGCGGGCGTCCCAGGCGTCGAGGCCGTCGAGGGATGACCGCGCTCGCGGCCTCCCCGGTGCGGCGGCTCCAGCGCCGCTGGTGGATCGAGGCCGCGGGCCGCGTGTGGGGCCCCTATCCGCAGGGCCGGATGGAGGGGTTCGTCGCGGAGGGTCGGCTGACGGCCTCCAGCCTCGTGGCGGAGGCGCCGGAGGGACCGTTCGCACCCGCTGCGCTCGAAGAGGCGCTGAGCGGCCTGTTCGTGTCGCCCGCGACCCCGGCGCCCGCGCCCGCCGTCCGGCCGGAGCCGGTCGGCGCCGCCCGTCAGCTGCTGGTGTTCGCCGCGCTGAAGTCGACCCGGCCCGACCTCATGGAGGCGGCGCTGGCCGCGCAGGGCGAGTGCGTGCGCGTGGCTCCCGGCCTCTGGCTGGTGCGCGCCCGCTGCGCCGCCGCGCCGCTGCGCAACCTGCTCTCGCGGCGGCTGCGCGAGGGCGACGTGCTGGTGGTGACCGAGGTCGACGCCGCCCAGGCCGCCTGGTTCGCCCTACCGGGAGACACGGACCGCGCCCTGCGGCGATTGCTGGCGCCCGCGCGGGCGGACGGCTGAGGCCTCCGCTCAGCGCCCCTTGAACGCGGGGGGACGCTTCTCGAGCAGCGCTTCCACCCCCTCCATGTGGTCGTCGGTCAGGTGGCTGAGGCCCTGCGCGGCGGCGCTGAGCTCCATCACCGTGTCGTAGCTCGCCTGCTGGCCCTGGCGCAGCAGGGACTTGGCCAGGCGGAGCGCGTGGGGCGGCTGCTGCGCGATGCGGGTGGCTAGGCCCATCGCCTCGTCCATCAGCGCCTCGGGCGCGACGACGCGGGAGACGAGGCCCCAGGCGCAGGCGGTTTCGGCGTCCACGATGTCGCCGGTGAACAGCATCTCGGCGGCGCGGCTCATGCCGACCTGCCGGGGCAGCAGCCAGGCGCCGCCGTCGCCGGGGATAAGGCCGAGCTTCAGGAAGGTGACGCCGAACCGCGCCGTGCTCGAGGCGAGGCGGATGTCCGCCATGCAGGCGACGTCGCAGCCCAGTCCGATCGCCGCCCCGTTCACCGCCGCGATCAGCGGGACCTCCAGGTTGTAGAGCGACTTGACGATGCGGTGGATGTTGCGCCGGTAGCCGTCGCGGATCTGCACGCCGCCGCCCCCGAACGCGCCCTGGCGGTCGCGCATCGCCTTGACGTCGCCGCCCGCGGAGAAGGCGCGGCCCTCGCCGGTGAGGATGGCGCAGCGGACGTCCGGGTTCTCGTTGATCGCCTCGCAGGCGGCCATGACGACGTCCCCGTCGCCGGGCTGGCCCAACGCGTTCATCGCGTCGGGGCGGGACAGGGTGAGGACGGCGACCGGGCCGTGGAGGTCGGTGCGGATCAGGCTGCTCAAGTCGAACCTCATAAGCATCGTCATCCCCGGACTTGATCCGGGGACCGGGCGGTGTGCGCCGCGACCGCTGACGCGGTCGTCAGACCGCGCGGCTCCGAACGCTCGACCCCCGGGTCAAGCCCGGGGGAGACGGACCCTCGAAGGAAAGTCTACTTGCTCAGTTCCGCCATCAGCTCCGGCACGGCCGCCTTGTAGTCGGCGACCAAGCCGTAGTCGGCGATGGCGAAGATGGGCGCGTCGGCGTCCTTGTTGATGGCGACGATGGTCTTGGAGTCCTTCATCCCGGCCAGGTGCTGGATCGCGCCCGAGATGCCGACAGCGATGTAGAGCTGCGGCGCCACCACCTTGCCAGTCTGGCCGACCTGGTAGTCGTTGGGCGCATAGCCCGCGTCCACCGCCGCGCGCGAGGCGCCGACCGCGGCGCCGAGCTTGTCGGCCAAGGGCTCGATCACCGCGTGGAACTCCTCGGCCGAGCCCAGCGCCCGGCCGCCGGAGACGACGATCTTGGCGGCGCCGAGTTCGGGCCGGTCGCTCTTCACGACCTCCTCGGAGACGAACTTCGCCTCCGGCCCCTTCGGCGCGCCCGCGCCCACGGCCTCGACCGCGCCCGAACCGCCCTCGGCCGCGACGGGCTTGAACGCCGTGGGGCGGACGGTGGCGACGATCTTGCCCTCGGGCGACTGCACCGTCTCCAGCGCGTTCCCGGCGTAGATCGGGCGCACGAAGGTCCTGGCGTCCACCACCTCGATCACGTCGCTGATGGGCGACACGTCGAGCAGGGCGGCGATGCGGGGCGCGAAGTTCTTGCCCGCGGAGGTGGAGGGGGTGACGATCGCGTCGTAGCCGTCCGCCACGGTCAGCGCGGCGTCGGCCACGGCCTCGGCGATCAGGTGCTCCAGCGGCCCGCTCTCGGCGTGCAGCGCCTTGCGCACGCCCGCGGCCTTGGCGGCGGAGGCGGCGACGGCCTCCGCGCCCGCGCCCACCACCAGTACGTCGACGTCGCCGCCGATGGCCTGGGCGGCC
>JASLDZ010000328.1 GCA_030151985.1 Caulobacteraceae bacterium
TGGGCTCCACCGGCGGCTTCAAGCTGATCCTGGAGGACCGGGGTCGCCAAGGCCCCGAGGCGCTGGCGAAGGCCGCCGACGCCCTGGTCGCCGCCGCCGCCAAGGAGCCGGCGCTGTCGGGCGTCTACACCACCTACGACGCCAAGACGCCCCAGCTCTACGCGGACATCGACCGGCTGAAGGCCGACACCCTGGGCGTGCCCGTGTCGGCGGTGCTCTCGACGATGCAGACCTACCTGGGCTCGACCTTCATCAACAACTTCACGTTCCTGGGCAGGACCTACCGCATCTACGCCTCGGCCGACGCGCCCTTCCGCGCCGACGAGAGTCAGCTGGGCCAGCTGCAGGTGCGGTCGAACTCCGGGACCATGACGCCGCTGAGCGCGGTGGTGAACACCCGCAAGCTTACCGGCCCGTACCGCTCGGTCGAGTACAACGTCTACCCCGCCGCCGAGATCAACGGTTCGCCGGCGGAAGGCCGCTCCTCCGGCGAGGCGCTCGAGGCGATGAAGCGGGTGGTGGCCAGCGCCATGCCCAAGGGCTTCGGCTACGAATGGACCGAGCTGGCCTACCAGGAGCAGGCCTCGGGCGGCACGGGCAACCTCGTGTTCGTGCTCGCGGTGGTGTTCGCCTTCCTGCTGCTGGCGGCGCTCTACGAGAGCGTGACGCTGCCGCTGGCGGTGATCCTGATCGTGCCGATGTGCCTCCTGGCCGCGCTGCTCGGCGTGAACCTGCGGGGGCTCGACAACAACATCCTGACCCAGATCGGCCTGATCGTGCTGATCGGCCTGGCCGCCAAGAACGCCATCCTGATCGTGGAGTTCGCCCGCCAGGCCGAGCTCGAGCAGGGCATGGACCGCTGGAAGGCCGCCGAGCACGCCGCCAAGGAGCGCCTGCGCCCGATCCTGATGACCTCCTTCGCCTTCATCCTGGGCGTGGCCCCGCTCGCCTTCGCCACCGGCGCCGGGGCGGAGCTGCGCCAGGCGCTGGGGGTGGCGGTGTTCTTCGGGATGATCGGCGTGACGGTGTTCGGCCTCGTCTTCACGCCGGTCTTCTACGTCGTGTTCCGCTGGGTCGCCGAGAAGCTGCCCAAGCCGCCGCCCAAGCCCGAGCCGAAGCGGGAGAAGGAGGCGTGAGGGGCGACGCTCCTTCCTCTCCCCCATCGCAGATGGGGGAGTACGGCGCAGCCGGGAGGGGGCCGCTCGCCGCAGGCGAGCGGAACGACGCACGCGCCACGCTGAACAGTTCCGCGCTGCCGCGCGGCCCCCTTCCTCCTTCGGGGTACTCCCCCACGCTTCGCGTAGGGGAGAGAAGGGCGCTCGCACCTCTCGCGCTTCTAGCGCTCCTCCTCTCCGCCTGCGCCGTGGGCCCCGCCTACCACCCGCCAGCCACGGCCCCCGTCACCCCCGCCGCCTTCACCGAGGCGTCGGCCGCCACCTCCCCCGCCCCGCCGCCGGGCGCGTGGTGGAAGCTCTACGACGACCCGGCGCTGGACGACCTCGTGCGCCAGGCGCTCGTCGCCAACACCGACCTGCGCCAGGCGGCCGCCAGCCTCGCGCAGGCGCGCGGCGCGCTGGAGGAGGCGCGCGCCGGCCTCTTCCCGTCGACGGGACTGGCGACGGCGGCCTCCTACGGGCGGTCTTCGACCGTTTCCGGAGCCGCTTCGACGGCGGCCAGCTCCACCGCCTCCTCCGGCTCGGCCTCGACCGCCGGGGGCGCCTCCACCGGCGGCGGCGCGGCGGGGGGGACGCAGACCGGCGGCGGCGTCACCGGCGGCGGCTCGACCAACCCCAAGGCGCGCTGGACCTACAGCGCCGCGCTCGACGCCAGCTACGAGGTCGACCTGTTCGGCCGCATCCGGCGCGGGATCGAGGCCGCGCGCGCCGACGTGGAGGCGCAGGCCGCCGCCCGCGACCTCGCCCGCACCAGCGTCGCCGCCGAGACCACCCGCGCCTATGTGAACGCCTGCGCCTACGCCCAGGAGGCCGACGTCGCGCGCCAGAGCCTGGACCTCGTGTCGCAGAGCTACGCCATCACGCTGCGCCAGCGCGACCTGGGCTCGGCCTCCGACTACGAGGTCGCCAACGCGCGCACCCTGGTGGAGCAGGTGCGCGCCACCCTCCCGCCGCTGGAGGGCCAGCGGCGCGCCGCGCTCTACAGCCTGGCGGTGCTGACGGGGCGCCCGCCCGAGGCCGTCTCGCCCGCCGCCGCCGCGTGCCGCAAGCCGCCGAAGCTCCTGGCCGTGGTCCCGGTGGGCGACGGGGCGGGTCTCCTCGCGCGCGCCCCGACGTGCGCCAGGCCGAGCGGGAGCTGGCCGCCGCCACGGCTCGGGTCGGGGTCGCGACCGCCGACCTCTATCCGACCGTCTCCCTGGGCGGGATCGTCTCGACGGCGGGGAACCGGATCGGCGACCTGGGCTCGCGCTCGGGCACGGCGTTCAGCCTGGGCCCCCTGATCAGCTGGACCTTCCCCAACCTGATCGCCGCGCACGCCCGCATCCGACAGGCGGGCGCCCTGGCCGAGCAGCGGCTCGCGGCGTTCGACGGCGTGGTGCTGGGCGCGCTCAACGACGCGGAGCAGGCGCTGGCGGCGTATGGCGCCGAGCTCGACCGCCACGCGGCGCTCACCGCAGCCCGCGACCAGGCGCAGGAGGCGTTCCGCCTGGCGGGGGTGCGCGCGGGCGCGGGCTCGATCAGCCCGCTCGACCTCCTGATCGTGCAGCGCACCCTGGTGGACGCGCAGTCGGCGCTCGCCGCCTCCGACGCCGCGCTCGCCAGCGACCAGGTGTCGGTGTTCAAGGCGCTGGGCGGCGGCTGGGAGGAGGCTCCCCCGGTGCGCCGCGTCCCCGTGCCCGGAACGCGCCTGACGCCCTGAGCGACGATGGGCGCCTAGACCTCCTCCAGCAGCATGACGCCAGGCGCGGTCTTGATCGCGCCGCGCACGGCGGGGTCCAGGCGGTACTTGCCCGGCAGGCGGATTTCCACCTCGCGCCCGCCGCCCAGCGCCGTCACCAGGCTGAGCTCGCCGCCCCGCTCGCCCGCCGCCGGCGCGAGCCGCTTGCGGAACGCCTCCAGGTCGGCGCTAAGCGGGGACAGATGCACGCGCGCGCCCGAGGAGGCGTCGGCCAGCAGCTTCTCCACCGGCTCCGCGTCGTCGCCGAACAGGCGCATCTCTCCGCCCTGACTCTTGGCGCGGGCGCGGATCACGACCGTGGCGCCCACCTCCAGGATGTCGCGGCATTTCCTCAGCGACTCCGGCGGGAACAGCACCTCGTACTCGCCGGTAGGATCGGAGAGCGCCACGAAGGCGAACTTCTCCCCAGACTGGCTGGCCCGCTCCTGCCGCCGCCGCACCACGCCCGCCATGCGGAAGGCCGCCTCGCGCGCCTCGCCCCCCATCTGCGCCGCCGCCTCCGCGTAGAGGGTCACGCGCTTGCGCCGCAGCACCTCGACCTGCGCCTCCAACGGATGGCCCGTGAGGTAGAAGCCGATGGCGCTCAGCTCCTCGTCGAGCTGCCGTTCCGACGTCCAGCGCTCGGGCGAGGGCAGCTTCGGCCGGCCGCCGCCGACATCGCCGAACATATTGGCCTGCCCGTCCGCCCGCTCCGACGCCAGGGCGTTGGCGTGGCCGTGCAGCGCGTCGATGGAGGCCAGCACCTTCGCCCGGTTCGGCTCCAGGGCGTCGAAGGCCCCGGCGCGCGCCAGGTTCTCCAGCACCCGCTTGTTGACCCCCTTGGGGTCGATCCGCTCGGCGAAGTCGTAGAGGTCGCGGAACGGGCCGCCTTTCTCCCGCGCCTCCACCACCGAACGCATGGCTTCCACGCCCACGTTGCGCACGGCGCCGAGCGCGTACAGCACTTCGCCGTCCTCCACCTCGAAGTCGGCGCCCGAGCGGTTGATGCAGGGCGGCCGGATCTTCACGCCGAAGCGCCGCGCGTCCTGGTAGAAGACCGCCAGCTTGTCGGTGTTGGACGCGTCCAGGCTCATGGACGCGGCGAAGAACTCCACCGGCGTGTTCGCCTTCAGCCAGCCCGTCTGGTAGGCGATCAGCGCGTAGGCGGCGGCGTGGCTCTTGTTGAAGCCGTAGCCCGCGAACTTGGCCACCAGCTCGAAGATCGAGTCGGAGCGCTTCTCCGGCACCCCCTTCGCCGAGGCGCCCGAGATGAACCGCGCCTTCTGCAGGTCCATCTCCTCCTTCTTCTTCTTGCCCATCGCCCGGCGCAGCAGGTCAGCTTCCCCAAGCGAATACCCCGCCAGAATCTGGGCGATCTGCATCACCTGCTCCTGGTAGATGATGACGCCGTAGGTCTCCCACAGCACAGGCTCCAGGAGCGGATGCAGGTAGTCGACCTCCGCCCCGAACTTGCGGGCGACGTAGGTATCGATGTTGTCCATCGGCCCCGGGCGGTAGAGCGAGATCAGCGCGGTGATCTCCTCGATCGAGCCGCACTTCAGCTTGCGCAGGGTGTCGCGCATGCCCTGGCTTTCCAGCTGGAACACCCCCACCGCCTGGCCGGTGCTGAGGAGCTCGTAGGTCTTGGCGTCGTCCAGCGGCAGGGCGTCGAGGTCGACCGGCGCGCCGCGCTTCTTGAGGTGCCGCATGGCGCGGTCGAGCACCGTCAGCGTCTTCAGGCCCAGGAAGTCGAACTTCACCAGGCCCGCGCTCTCGACCCACTTCATGTTGTACTGGGTCGCCGGCAGGGTGGAGCGCGGGTCCTGGTAGAGCGGCACGAGCTGCGTCAACGGCCGGTCGCCGATCACCACCCCCGCCGCGTGGGTCGAGGCGTTGCGGTAGAGGCCCTCCAGCTTCAGCGCCGTCTCCAGCACCGCCGCCACGGCCGGGTCGTCGCGCCGCGCCTCCTGCAGCTTGGGCTCAAGCTCGATGGCCTTGGCGAGCGTGACCGGGTTGGCGGGGTTGTTCGGCACCATCTTGGCCAGCCGGTCGACCAGCCCCAGCGGCAGCTGCATCACCCGGCCCACGTCGCGCAGCACGACCCGCGCCTGCAGCGTGCCGAAGGTGATGATCTGGGCGACCCGGTCGTCGCCGTACTTGCCCTGCACATAGGAGATCACGCGCTCGCGCCCCTCCTGGCAGAAGTCGATGTCGAAGTCGGGCATCGACACCCGCTCGGGGTTCAGGAAGCGCTCGAACAGGAGCCCGAAGCGCAAGGGGTCGAGCCCGGTGATGAGCAGCGCCCAGGCCACCAGCGAGCCCGCCCCGGACCCGCGCCCCGGACCCACCGGCACGCCGTTGTCCTTCGACCACTTGATGAAGTCCGACACGATCAGGAAGTAGCCAGCGAAGCCCATGCGCACGATGACGCCGGTCTCGCGCTCCAGCCGCGCCCAGTAGTCTTCCTCCGGCGCGGCGAGCGGAATGCCCGCCTCGCGCATCGCCGCCAGCCTAGCGGTCAGGCCTTCCCGCGCCTGGTGCACCAGTTCCTCGTCCTCCGAGCGGCCCTCGCCGGTGGGGAAGCGGGGGAGGATAGGGTCGCGCTTCTTCACCATCACCGCGCAGCGCCGCGCGATGTCGAGGGTGTTGTCGCAGGCCTCGGGCAGGTCGGCGAACGCCTCGCGCATCTCGGCCGCGGACTTGAAGCGGTGCTCGGGCGTGACCTTGCGGCGCTCCGCCTGCCCCATGAAGGCGCCGTCGGCGATGCACAGCAGCGCCTCGTGCGCGGACGCCATGTCGGCGCCTATGAAGTGCACGTCGTTGGTGGCGACGAGCGGGACGTCGTGCTCGTACGCCCAACCCACCAGCTCCGGCTCGGCCGCGGCCTCCGCCGCCGTGCCGTGCCGCTGCAGCTCGACATAGAAGCGGTCGCCGAACGCCGCGTGGAGCACGGCCAGCACCGCCCGCCCCTCCTTCCGCTTGCCTGCCGCGAACAGGGGGTCCGCCGCCCCGTCCGGGCCGCCCGAGAGCGCGATCAGCCCCTCCGCGCGGGCCGCCACCTCGCGCCACGCCACGGCCGCCTCTCCGTCCGACGCGCTGTCGGTGTAGGCGAGCGAGGACAGCTCCATCAGGCGCCCCCACCCCGCCTCGTCCTGCGCCAGGAGCACCACGACCGGCGCCCGCGTGCGATGGTTCGGCCGCCCGCCCGCCGCCTCGCCAAGCCCCGCCACGGGCAGCGCACACCCGATGATCGGCTGCACGCCGGCGTCCTTCAGGGAGGAGGAGAACTCCAGCGCGCCGAACAGGTTGGCGCGGTCGGCGATGGCGACGGCGGGCATGCCGGCCCGCGCGGCCAGCCCCCCGATCTCCCCCGCCTTGATCGCCCCTTCGAGCAGCGAATAGGCGGAGCGGACCCGAAGATGCACGAAGCCGTCGCCAGGGCCGCTGTCCAGGCCGCCGCCGAGAGCGCCCCCCGGGTCCGCCGCCAGCTCCGCCATCCGGCCCATCTCCGCACGCGACTCAGCCCAACAGGCGGGCCATTGCGCAGACCATGCAGACGAACCCCGCGACCGACGCAAGTGCGGCCGACTCGCGCGCCAGATTGACCATGTCAGGCTCCCCGATGTTGCCCTTCCGTTCTATTCCTGTTTTGTTCTCAGTCAAGCCTTTGGGTGATCGTCGTCAGCGCCGTAGCGAAACGGCGAGCCATGGACCCGCATGCGGAATTCCCGTATACTCGAGAATGGGAGTCGAAAGTGCGGAGTTTTGCGTGGGACCCTGCAAAGGCCGTCAGCAATCTCAGGAAGCACCGCGTTTCGTTCGAAGCGGGAGCGGCGGTCTTCGACGATCCCGATCGGCTGGAGGAGGACGATGTGTTCGCCCAAGGCGAATACCGCACCTTGGCGATCGGCAGGGTCGATGGGACGGTGCTGGCGGTCGTCTACGCCGAACCGCAGGAAGGCGTCGCCCGGCTGATCTCCGCTCGCCTCGCAACCGCGCAGGAGCGCAAGGCCTATGAGCACAGTATCCTTCACCCGTAAGCCTGGAGAGCCGTTCCGCTTCTCGCCTGAAGAGCGAGAGCGGCTGGGTCTCTTCAACGAAGCCGACATCGAAAGGAACGCGCAGACCGACCCCGACAATCCACCCGCCGACGGGGCTCGACTGCGGCGGATGCAGCTGGCCCGCGAGATCAAACGTGTGCGCACGGGCACAGGCCTGAGCCAGCCGCAGTTCGCCGCCCGCTTCCGCATAGGACTGGGCCGACTGCGGGACCTGGAGCAGGCCCGGAGCGAGCCCGACATGTTGGTGCGAGTCTTCTATCGGCTGATTGACGAGGATCCCGCGCGAGCGGAGGCCTTGGTCGCCGAAATCGAGGCTGCGGCCTAGAGGGCGGCCCTCAGTTCACCTGCCGCTCGGCCCCCGCCCAGTAAGGCGCGCGGAGTTGGCGGCGGAGCACCTTGCCGCTGGCGTTGCGCGGGAGGGCGTCGATGAAGTCCACGCTCTTGGGGGTCTTGAAGCCGGCGATGCGGGAGCGGGCGTAGCCGATGACGTCGTCGGGCGAAGGGTCGGCGCCCGGCGCCTTGACCACCATCGCCTTAACCGCCTCGCCCCACTTCGGGTCCGGCACGCCGATCACCGCCACGTCCGCCACGCCCGGGCAGCCGAAGATCGCGTTCTCGACCTCGGCCGGATAGACGTTCTCGCCGCCCGAGACGATCATGTCCTTCACCCGGTCGTGGATGTAGAGGTAGCCGTCCGCGTCCATGTAGCCGGCGTCGCCGGTGCGCAGCCAACCGTCGGCGCTGAGCGTCTTGGCGGTGGCGTCGGGCAGGTTCCAGTAGCCCGCCATGTTGGCCGCCGAGCGGGTGGCGATCTCGCCGACCTCGCCGGGGGGGAGCGCGGCCCCGTCTGCGTCGAGAATGGCCAGCTCCACGCCGGCCATCGCCTTGCCGCAGGAGCGCATCTTCGGCGAGCCCTTCGGGTCGTGGTCCTCCGGCGGCAGGGCGACGATGGTGCCGCAGGTCTCGGTCATGCCGTACATCTGCACGAAGCCGCAGCCGAACACCTCCATGCACTCCTTGAGGAGCTCCAGCGGGATCGGCGAGGCGCCGTAGAGCATGTACTTCAGCGGCGACCAGTCGATCTCGCGGGCCCTGGGGTGGCGCACGACGATCTGCATGGCGGCGGGCACCATGAACATCTTGGAGATGCGGTGCCGCTCCACGACGTCGACCACCTTACCGGGGTCGAACTCGCGCATCACGATCCCCTTGGCCCCGTTGTAGAGGCCCATGATCCCCCAGCCCGAACCGCCGATGTGGGCGTTCGGCATGGCCACCAGCGACACGTCGGCGTCCGACCACTGGTTCCAGGCGGCCGCCTCCTGCCCGCGGAGCGCCAGGAGGCCGTGGTGGGTCAGCATGGCGCCCTTGGGGTTCCCCGTGGTGCCGGAGGTGTAGAGCTGCATGGCGGTGTCGGCGCGGGGCACCTCTACCTGCCGATCGGCCTCTGAAGCGGCGTCGCGCCAGGCGGCGAAGTCCGGCCATTCGGGCGTTCCGCCCTCCATGGCGATGAAGCGGAGGTCGCGGTCCAGCCCTTCGGCGGCGGCCTTGGCGAGGGCTGGGAACTCGGGCCCGACGAACAGCGCCTGCGCGCCGCTGTCCTTCAGCACATGGGCGACCTCCGGCGGGGCGAGGCGCCAGCCGATGGGCGCCATCACGACGCCCGCCTTGAAGCAGCCGAACAGGAGCTCGAAGTAGAGGTCGCTGTTCTTGCCCAGGTGCGAGACGCGGTCGCCGGGCTTCAGCCCCATTCCTGAGAGCGCGTTGGCGACCTGGTTGGTGCGTCGGTGGAAGGCGGCGAAGGTCGTCTCGCGCCCCTCGAAGTGGAAGGCGACCGCGTCGGGCCGCGCCTGCGCCTGCACGCGGGGGATGTCGGCCAAGGTGGTGATCTGTGCAGAGTCCACGCCGCCTCCCGATCGCGCCGCCTCTGCCGGGCGGCCGCCAAAACAATCCGTGCTGCCGGTATAGAACACGGCTGACTTTTTTCCAGCCCGCGGCTAGGCTGCCGCCTGAGAGCGCGGGGTACGCGCCGACGAGACCATGCGGGAGGTCGCCATGGAAGCCTTGGCCGAGGGGCTGTTCGAGCCCGGCCCGCCTCCCCGCCTCTACGGCGGCCGGCGGCGCTCGGACGGTCGCGTCGTCTTCCCCATGCCGACCGGCGCGGAGGCAGAGCTGCACGACCGCGTGCCGCTGTCGCCGGAAGGGACGCTGTGGTCGTTTACGGTGCAGCGTTTCCGCCCCAAGACGCCCCCCTACGCCGGGGTCGAGGACGAGCGGAGCTTTACGCCCTATGCGGTCGGCTACGTCGAGCTGCCGGGGCAGGTGATCGTGGAGTCGCGGCTGAAGACCGCCGACCCCGGCGCCCTGACCATCGGCGAACCCATGCGGCTGGTGCTGGAACCCTTCGCCACCGCCGACCGCGGCGAGGTGACGAGCTACGCCTTCACGCCCGTGCGGGAGGCCGCGCCGTGAGCCGCGGAGCCGACATCCGCCACACCGTCTGCCGCTCCTGCCATGCCCAGTGCGGGCTCCTGGTGGAGATGGAGGGCGGCGTCCCGGTGAAGATGTACGGGGACAAGGACAACCCGATCTTCCACGGCTTCTCCTGCATCAAGGGTCGCGAGCTGGCGACTTACCACCGCGAGCCCACACGGCTGCTTCACTCGCTGAAGAGGCAGGCGAACGGGAGCCATGCGCCGATCGCGTCCGACCTCATGGCCGACGAGATCGCCGACAAGGTGGCCGCGCTCGTGGCCGAGCACGGGCCGCGGTCGGTGGCGCTCTACGTCGGCACCCACGGCTACAACAACTTCGCGGCCAAGCACTTCGCCGAGGCCTTCATGGCCGCGATCGGATCGAAGATGGTGTTCACCAGCGTCACCATCGACCAGCCGGGCAAGGCGGTCTCGATGATGATGCACGGGGC
>JASLDZ010000502.1 GCA_030151985.1 Caulobacteraceae bacterium
TCCTGGGCGATCAGAGGAAGGCTGGCCGGCGAGTCGGCGAGGATGCGACCGGCGTCCCCCCACCGCTTGGCCTTCAGCGCGTCGGTGAAGCTGCGGTAGTAGTAGCAGCGGTCGATCACCTTCAGATGCCCGCGGATCGCGGACACCGTCTCAGGGTTGTCGCGCACCTTGGGGTCGCCCAGGAGCTGGCGCTGACGCCGGCGCAGGCGGTCCAGGTCTCCGCTGGTCTGGACCTCGGTCAGCGAGTCGCCGCGCACGAAGTAGCGGTACATGGGCCGAGGATCGATCCACCATTGCGCACCGGCGTTGAGGCAGGCCACGTAGAGCGCGAAGTCCTCGGCGAAGCGGACCTCCTCGTCGTAGCGGATGTCGTTCTGCCGCAGAAACTCTAAGGAGATCAGCGGCTTCATGAACCCATAGCTGACCCGGGGGTAGCGCGAGCTCCCGACGTTGCGCCGGATGAACTCTGGCAGGCTCAGGCGGGTCTCCTGCGCCAGAAGGTCCGGCGGCGCCATGGGCGCGGCCGCGGAGGGCTCGCGCTCGGGCACCAGCAGGATGTTGTCGGACACCACCTGCGCGCCCCGGCGCTCCGCAAGGTCGAGCAGCACGCGCAGCCGGCCGGGCTCCATGGTGTCGTCGGCGTCCAGAAGCCCGACCCAGCGCCCCCGCGCGGCGTCCAGCGCCAGGTTGCGCGCCGCGGACGGGCCGCCGTTGCGCGCGGTGCGCAGCACCCGGACCCGGGGATCGGCGGCGGCGAGGCGCCGCGCCAGCGTCGGCGTCTCGTCGGTCGAGCAGTCGTCCGCCACCAGGATCTCGAGGTCGAGACCCCGCTGCGCCGCCGCCGAAGCCACCGCCGCTTCCAGGTAGGCGGCCGCGTTGTACGCCGGGATCAGAACCGATACGTCCGGAGAAGCCATCATCGCCTGCAAAGCCAGCGGCGGTTCTGCGGAGCCGCGCGGCCGGGGCCTAGAAGCTTGCGTCCGGAAGGTCTAGAGCCTTCGCGCCGCTCCACGAAGGTCGCCTTGGCGTCAAAGCGCGGCTATGACCCGGCCAGGCCGAAGCCCGCCCTCCCCGCTCCAACCGAGATCGTCGCAGCGCATGGACAGCGAAGAGGATGGCTCGCCCGGCCATCGCACGGCCCTGTGGGTCGGGATCACCGGGATCGCTCAAGGCTGGAAGTTCGTGGTCAGCCTCGTCAGCTCGATCCTGCTCGGGCGGCTGCTGGCGCCGTCCGACTTCGGCCTCGTGGCCACCATCGGCCCCATCGTCGCCTTCGCCGACCTCCTGCGCGACCTTGGCTTCACCCAGGCGGTCGTGCAGCGCCGCGACATCGAGCCGGGAGAGATCAGCGCCCTCTTCTGGCTTTCGGTGGGCGTCACCGTCGTGCTCGCCACCCTCCTCAGCCTGTCGAGCCACGTCGTCGCGGTCTTCTTCCACGAACCGCGCCTGACCCTCCTCATGGTCGTGGCCGCCTGGACACTGGTGCTCGGAAGCTTCAGCGCGCTCCCGATCGCCTGGCTGAACCGCAAGCTGCGCTTTTCCGCGCTTGCGCTGATCGAGATCTGCGCCTCGGGCGCAGGCCTCGCCGCCGCCGTGGCGTGCGCCTGGGCCACGCGCAGCTACTGGTCGCTCATGGTGTCGGCGGTGGTCTACTCGCTGACCGCCGCCATCATGGCCCAGGTGCTGAGCGGCTGGCGGCCCGGGCGGCCGAACTTCGGACCCGCGGTCGCCGACATGGCGCGCTTCGGCGCCGGCGTCTCCACCTCCAACCTCTTCAACTTCTTCGCGCGAAACGCCGACAACCTCCTGATCGCCAAGGCCGACGGGCCGGCGCTCCTGGGCCTCTACGACCGCGCCTACAAGCTCATGCTGCTGCCGATCTCGCAGGTGACCTGGCCGGTCTCGCGCGTGCTGACGCCCGTGCTGACGCGCCAGCGCGAACGTCTGGGCGAGTACCGCGACACCTACTACAGCGCCGTCTCCTACCTCATGATCGCCGCCCAGCCGGGGCTTCTGGCGGTCGTCTTCTTCGCGGCGCCCGTCATCCACATCGTGCTGGGGGCCCGGTGGGACGGCGTCGCCCCGATCTTCGCCTGGCTGGGCCTCACCGCGCTGATGCAGATCGCGTCCTCCTCCTACGGCTGGCTGTTCCTGAGCCAGGGCCGCGCCCGTGACCTTGCGGTCACCAGCATCGTGGGCTCCATCATCGCGGTCGCCTCCTTCCTGGTGGGGCTGCGGTGGGGGCCGCTCGGGGTCGCGACCGCCTATGCGGTGGTTGATCTCGCCGTGCGGCTGCCCTTCGGGACCTGGCTGGTGGGACGGCGCGGCCTTGTGAGCGCCGCAGGCCTCGCGAAGGAGCTGGCGCTGCCGCACCTGACCGCGCTCGGGGCCGCGGCCGCGACGCTCTGGGTCCTGCGCGCCCGGAACGCCGAGCCCTCGGCGCTCTTGATCCTGTTCGCCGTCGTCCTGAGCTACGCCGTCTACCTGGGCGCGCTGTGGCCCTGGCCCCGCAAGCGCCGGCTGCTCAAGCTCGCCTTCGACCGCGTTCAGCGTCTGGCCCGCCGGGTTCCCCTGAGGGGCCGTTCCGCCGCCTGAGGCCGTCCAGGGCCGGACCGCCGCCACGCGACGAAGGGCCCATGCGCGCGTCAGGCGAACCGCCTTGCACATCGCGTCCATCGCCTTCTAGATGGCCGTCCACGTCTCGGGGGAAGAGCATCATGACGCTTGATCGTACGAAGCTGCTGGGTCTGCGCATCGCCGACAAGGCGGCGCCGGGATCGAAGGTCGGCGTCAAGTCGGGCGCCAAGATCGGCGTGAAGGTCGGCGTCAAGGCCTAAGGTGCGCTGGCGCGGAAGGTCGCCATGAGGCCTTCCGCTCCTGCGGCCGTCGTCGTCTGAGGACTTCGCGGTGACGCCGATCGACGCCGCCTTCGCGCCCGATCCCGCACGCGCCCGCCTGCTCGACAGGCTGATGCACCACGAGCTGCGCCAGAGCCTCGCCTATCTGGCCGACGCGGCTCGGACGCTGGTGGACGTCGAGCCGGACATCCTGAAGCCCCTGCTCGACCGCCTCGACCTGGGCCTGCCTCAGACGCCAGGAACGTTCGCCCGGTACTATGCGCTCGCCGAGACGCTCGAGGCGGACGACGCGCCCGCCGTCATGCCCCTCCTGGAGGAGCTCGCGACGGCGTCTCCCGCCGAGTCAGGCCTCGCCATCCTCCCCCTCGACGAAGGAGCCTTGGGCTCCGACGCCCGACGCTACGCTGAGCTCATGAACGAGGACGGGGCGTCCGAGCTGACCTTTCTGCCGCCGGACCCCGATCTCGCCGCCGCCTTCACGACCCGCGTCGACGCCGGCCTGGCGCTCCTGGGCGCCGCCCTGCCCGCGCTCGCCGGAGAGATCCGCGCGCTGCTGCGCCAGATCGTCATCGCCGTCGGCGACCCTTCCAAGCCGCTGCAGTTCGACGGCGGGTCGCATTTCCAGCTCTGGGGCGCGCTCTTCCTCAACGGGCGCTACCACCCCGACACGCTCGCCGTCGCG
>JASLDZ010000369.1 GCA_030151985.1 Caulobacteraceae bacterium
CCCAGCCCCACGAACAGCGGGATGAAGGCGACCGAGATCAGGTTGAAGCGTCCCACCGCCAGGAGGCCCAGCGCCGCGGTCACCGCCAGCCCCGCGAGCGTCGTCGCCAGGATCGCGGCCATCATCCGCGCCGAGCGCACCGCCAGCCACAGGCAGACCAGCACCGCCAGCAGCATCGAGCCGGTGACCAGCCATACCTTGTCGCCGAGGGAGGCGAACTCCTCGTCCGACAGCGGCACCGAGCCGGTCAGCCGCACGTTCGCGCCGTTCTGCGGCGTCAGGTTCAGCGCCTTGGCGTCCGCGCGGATCACGTCGCTCGCCGCCCCGCCGGGGCTCAGGGAGCCGTACTCCAGCTTCGGCTGGACGAGGATGAAGCGTCGCGTGGGCGAGGACAGGCCGCCGCCGTTCCCCTGCCCCACCGCGGCCTGCCAGCTGAAGAAGGCGGGCCGCCCCTGCGCCTTCGCCTCCAGCGCGACCGCCAGGCTCTTCACCGGCTTGTCCACGGCTGCGAGCGTGGCCGCGCCCGCCTGTACGCCCTGTGTCAGCGTCTGCAGGGCCGTCATCACCCCCCGGAGGCTGGGATCGGCGGCGAGCGGTCCCAGGAACCCCTGCGCGCCGATCAGGGCGGCGGTGGTCTTGCGCACGTCCTGCGTCGACTGGAGGAGCAGGCCCTCGCGCGCGAAGAAGTCGCCGCCCTCCGGCCGCCGCACCGTGGCGATGCTCTTGGTCTCCGTGGTGAGCTTCTCGGTCAGCCGGGCCGCCGCGTCCTCGGCGAGTTCGGGCGTGGCGCCGTCGATGACCACGACGGTCAGGTCGCTGTTCTGCGGGAAGGCGCGGCTCAGCGCCGCCTCGTCCTGGCGCCACTGGACCTTGGGCGAGATCAGCTCGGCGGTGTCGGTGGTGATGTTGAACCGCAGCACGGCCACGGCGAGGCCGGCGAGCGTCAGCGCCAGGGTGATCCCCAGAGCCGCCCAGGGCCTCCCCGCGCTCCAGCCGACGAGCCGCGCGACAAGGCCGCTCACGCCGCCGTCTCGACGCCGGGGGTGAGCTCCCCGACCGCGTCCAGCAGGCGCGCGACGTCGGCCGCATGCACGTCGCCGATCACGCCGATACGGAAGGTCTCCTCCCGCGTCAGCTTGCCGGGGTAGATCAGGAAACCCCTGGCGGCGAGCCCGTCGTAGAAGGCCTCGAAGTCGAACGCCGCGCCCGGGCGCGGGCGGAAGGTGGCGATCACCGGCGCCTGCAGCTCGCGAGCGAGGTAGAGCGGGTAGCCGAGCGCCGCCATGCCGTCGACCAGCGCGTCGAGGTTCGCGCGGTAGCGGACGAGGCGCGCGGGCGGCCCGCCCTCCGCCTCCAGCAGGCGCAGCGCCTCGACGGTGGCGGCGACCACCTGCACGGGCGGGGTGAAGCGCCACTGCCCGTTCGCCTCGAACCCGGCCGCCTGGGCCTGCAGGTCGAGCGCCATCGACGCGCTGTTCCCCTTCGACGCCGCCAGCAGCCCTCGCTCCACCAGCGCGAAGGCGATCCCCGGCGGCCCCTCGATCCCCTTGTTCGAGGAGGCGAGCACCGCACCGACCGGCGTCGTCGAGAGGTCGATCGGCAGCGCGCCGAAGCTCGACATGGCGTCCAGCAGCAGCGTGCGCCCGGCGTCAGCCACCACCCGGGCCAGCGCCTCCATCGGGTTGAGCAGCCCCGTCGTGGTCTCGCAATGCACGAGGCCGACGTGGGTGACCGCGGGATGGGCGGCCAGCGCCTGCGCCACGCGCGCGGGATCGACGGGCGCGTTCTCGGCGAAGCCCAGCGTCTCGACCGTGCGGCCCAGGCCGCGGCCGATCCTGGCCATCCGCTCGCCGTAGGCGCCGTTGACCAGCACGAGCAGCTTGCCGTTCGCCGGCACGAGCGTGCCGACCGCCGCCTCGATCACATAGGTGCCCGCGCCCTGGATCGGCACGGCGACGTGGGTGGCGGCGCCGTTCGCGACCGCCAGCAGCCGCTCGCGCAGCTCGGCGGTGAGCGCGATGAAGGCGGCGTCGCGCGAGCCCCAGTCGCGGTCCATGGCGGCGCGCACCTGCGGCCGCGTGGTCAGCGGCCCCGGGGTCAGGAGCAGCGGCGGACGGCTCACGCCACCGCCCTCGGACGCGACGCCTCGCGCGCCAGGAAGGCGCGGAACCGCTCCGCCACCTCGGGCGGCTTGACGGTGGGCCGCCCCAGCTTCGCCATGGACCCCGGCGCGATCCGCGCGTGGATCAGCGCGGGCCCGCGCACGTCGGCCGCGTTCGCCATCGCCTGCGCCAGCCCCTCCGCGGAGCCGACGTCGGCGGCGTAGGCGTAGCCGCAGGCCAGCGCCACGCCCGCGAAGTCCACCGATGGGGAGACGGTCGCCTGCCCTCCCGTGGAGTCGTGCACGCCGTTGTCGAGCAGGATGTGCGTCAGGTTCGTCGGCCCGTAGGCGCCCACGGTGGCGAAAGTCCCGAGCTTCATCAGCGCCGCCCCGTCCCCGTCCAGCACCACCACGGGCTTGTCGGTGTTCAGCGCGACGCCCAGCGCCATGCCGGTCGCGCCGCCCATCGAGCCGACCTGGTAGAGGTGCGCGTCCCGGTCATCCAGGGTGAAGAGCTCGCGTCCGCACTTGCCCGTCGTGGCGACCACGGCGGCGCGGGGGTCGGCCGCCTCCAGGAAGGCCGTCAGCATCGCCTCGCGTGTGGGAAGCTCGCGCGAGGCGGGGAAGCTCTCCCGCCGGCCGGGGGCGCGCGTGGCGGGCGACGGCTGGTCGAGGGGCGAATCGGCCACGTCGCCCTTGGCCATGACCCAGGCGAAGGGCAGCCGCGTCTCGTCCATGCGCGAGACGGCGTGGTCGAACGCCTCCTCGAGCGCCCCCGCCTCGTTCGGGAATGGCGCCTGCCCGATCTCCATCAGCGCGATCAGGTCCTGGGTGATGCGGCCCATCATCTCGTGCTGCGGCTCGTCCGCCAGCCCCGGCTGGCCGCGCCAGGTGGTGACGAACAGCGTGGGGATGCGGAACGGCGCGTTCAGCGAGGTCAGCGGGTTCACCGCGTTCCCCAGCCCCGAGTTCTGGCACATCACCACCGTGCGCCGCCCCGCCAGCTGCGCCCCCGCCGCGATCGCCACAGCCTCGCCCTCGCTGGCGGCGCCGACATAGGTGAGCGCCCGGTCGCTCAGGACGCCGTTGATCAGGGGCGTCAGGAAGCTGCACGGCACGCCGGTGTAGAAGTCGAAGCCGTGCGCCTTGGCCTCCGCGATGAACTGGTCGGCGGTGATCATGCGCGGCTACGCCTCAAGCGCCGCCGTTTGCGTCGGCGACGATGCGCCTTATAGCGTCCCGCCCGGCGCTCGGAACCCGCGAGCGCGCCGAACCTCCCGCCCCGCCCTTGCCCCACGCCCCGCAGACGCCCCTCGCCATCATCCTGGCCGCCGGGGTCGGCCGCCGCCTCGGCGAGGACGCCGGGCCGCACAAGATCCTGCTGAACTTCGGCGGCCGCACCCTCCTGGAACGCCACCTGCGCGCGCTGAAGGACGTCGGCGTCGAGGAGGTGTGGATCACCATCGGCCACGCGGGCGGCGCGATCCGCCGCGAGGTGGCGCAGCTGGGCCGCTACGTCGTCCACTTCGCCGAGAACCCGCGCTACCGCGAGGGGAGCCTCGTCTCGCTCTGGGAGCAGCGCGAGCGCCTGCGCGCCGGCCGCCCGGTGCTGCTGATGGACGGCGACGTGCTCTACGACCCCGCCATGCTGCGCCGGCTGCTGGACAGCGAGGCGAAGAACGCGCTCCTGGTCGACCGCGAGCTGGAGCCGGGCGACGAGCCGGTGAAGGTGTGCTTCGACGCCAAGGACCGCATCTGCGATTTCCGCAAGCGCCCCGAGCACCCGGGCCTGCGCCACGGCGAATCGGTCGGCTTCTTCCGCTTCTCGCCCAAGGACGCGGCCGAGCTGGCCGACCGCTGCGACGCCTATGTCCAGGCCGGGCGCACCGAGCTGGAGTACGAGGAGGCGATCCGCGACATGATCCTGGCCCACCCCAAGCGCTTCGGGGCCGAGGACGTCACCGACCTCGCCTGGACCGAGATCGACTTCGAAGCCGACGTCGCGAAGGCGCGCGACGCCGTGCTGCCGAAGCTTTCCTTTTAGCATCCGCTCATCCCCGCGCATGCGGGGACCCAGGCTTGCTCTCTCGCACACGCCACCGATTCGAAAGAAAGTCTGGGTCCCCGCATGCGCGGGGATGAGCGGGGATAGGAAAGACGCTAGGCTCCCGACATGCAGACCGCGCTTGCTCGCTCACCCGCCCCCTCGCCGTTCGCCCCCGACCAGCTCGACCACTACGCCCGCCACGGCTGGCTAGCCGCCTACGGCTTCTTCTCGCCCGAAGAGACCGCCGAGATCACGCGCTGGACCGAGGAGGTCGCCGCCTGGCCCGAGGAGCCGGGCAAGGCGATGGTCTACTACGAGCCGAGCCTGCTCGACCCGACGCAGAAGGTCGTGCAGCGGATCGAGAACTTCACGCCCTATCACTCAGGCTTCGACCGGCTGATCAATCACAGCCGCCTGACCGAGGCGGTGGAGGCGCTCTTCGACGTGCCGGCGGTGCTCTACAAGGAGAAGATCAACTTCAAGGCGCCCGGCGGGGCGGGGTTCGAGCCGCACCAGGACCAGCAGGCCGGCTGGTCGACCTATGCGCCCAACTTCGTCACAGCCCTCGTCTCCATCGACCACGCGACGCTCGAGAACGGCTGCCTGGAGATGACCGACGCCCCCCGCTACGCCGGCCTGATCGGGCAGGAGTGGACGCCGCTCAGCCCCGAACAGATGGCGAGCTTCAGCCTGATCCCCGTGCCCACCGCGCCCGGCGACGTGCTGTTCTTCGACAGCTATGCGCCGCACGCGTCGAAGCCGAACCTGACCGACAGGGCGCGCCGCATCCTCTACCTCACCTACAACCCCGCATCCGACGGCGACCACCGGGAACGCTACTTCGCCGACAAGCGCGCCAACTTCCCGCC
>JASLDZ010000406.1 GCA_030151985.1 Caulobacteraceae bacterium
CGACGGCGACCGCGTCTGCCTGAGCCAGTCCAAGCCTGCGCTCCCGGGAAGTCTCTGTCAGCCATGGCCGGCGAGTCTGAGGGTGGGCGGGCCCGCGGTGCCCGATCCGTCAGGCAAGTCCGGCCAGCTCAAGCTGGTTCAGGGTCACGTCACTCGATAGCGCGCGGCGGAGCGGTTCACGCCTCCGGCTTCTGACCGGCCTGGGACCAGCTGCCGCGGCGCGGCGACCTTGGGCGCAACTCAGCCGCTCCGCCCGGGCGAAGCGCGGGCGCGCCCCTCAGCCCCCAGCTCGGCGGCGATGATGTCGGTGAGCGCCCGGACCTTGGCGGGGATGAACCGCCGGCTCGGGTAGATGGCGAAGGCGGTCCGCGGCAGGGGCTCGTAACCGGCCAGGACCGGCACGAGCGTGCCGGCGGCGAGCTCGGCGCTCACGATGAAGACGGGCTGGAAGATGATCCCCTGCCCGGCAACGGCGAGCGCGCGCAGCAGGTCGCCGTTGTTCGCTTTCACCGGCCCGCGCACGCGCTGGGTGACGCGCTCGTCGCCGTGCTGGAAGGTCCAGGCGTCCGGCGGGTCGTTGTCGGTGTAGATCAGGCACGCGTGGCCGGCGAGTTCGGCGGGATGGGACGGGGCGCCATGCCGTTCGAGGTAGGCGGGCGCGGCGCAGGCCACGATCGGCACCGACGCGATCCGACGCGAGATGGTCGACGAGGGCAGCTCCGGCGCGATCCGGATGCCGAGGTCGAACCCCTCCCGGATCAGGTCGGTCGGAGAGTCGTCGAGCCGGATCTCCAGATCCGCCGTGGGGTGCGCCTCGCGGAAACGGCAGATCGCGGCGTCGAGCCGGCGGGTCGCGAAGGTGTGGGGCAGGGCCACGCGCAGCCGGACGGGAGCCGCCGAACCGTTCCGGCCCAGGACCTCGGCTTCGACGGCGTCGAGGTCGTCGACGACCTGGCTGTAGAAGGAGAAGAGCTTCTCGCCGGCGTCGGTGAGGCTGAGGCTGAGGGTGGAGCGGTTCAGCAGCCGCACGCCCACAGCATCCTCCAGCTTGCGGACCATGCGGGACGCGCTGGCCTGTGACAGGTCGGCCTGCTCCGCGGCCCTCACAAAAAACCCGGCGCGCACCACGTGAAGGAAGAACCGGATCGAGGCGAGCTTATCCAAGCGACTTCACTCCATCTCCCCACGATTGTTGCGCTTGGTGGATCACACTCTTGCGGCTCTGCGCCATTATCACTCCGGCTCCGCCCCGCTACTAAGGTCCGTCTCAATCGCGGGGAGCTTCCGTTGAAGTCGATCATACATAGCCTGAGTGTTTCGGCAATCGTAATGCTGGGCTTCTCATGCCCTACACTAGCCGGTCCCGTCGAAAAAGCGAACAAGAAGATCGTTAGCCAGGCCATGCACGATCTATTCGTGACTCGCGACGCCAAGAAGGCGGTCCGCTTGTACTTTGGCAGCCCTTACCTTCAGCACAACCCGACCATCGCGGATGGCGCAGACGATCTGCCGAAGGTGGTGGCGTCGCTGCCCGCTGATTTCAGGTACGAGCCGGGCGTGATCGTGGCGGATGGGGACCTCGTCATGATCCACGGGCTCTATACGGGTTGGGGGCCGAAGCCGCTGGTCACCGTCGACATCTTTCGCGTGAAGAACGGGAAACTGGTCGAACACTGGGACGTGATGCAGGAGAACGTGCCGGCTTCGCAGACGAAGAGCGGACGGCCCATGTTCCCGATCAAGGACTGACCCCGCTCGCCTGAGCGCAGGAGCTTCCGTGGGCGTTCGCCAGCCGACCTTCTTCATCCCGCATGGCGGCGGTCCGTGCTTCTTCATGCCCGATCCGAAGGGACGTTGGACCGGCATGGGGGCGTTCCTGCGCTCCCTCCCGGCGCGGCTGGAAGAGGCGCCGAAAGCGATCCTGGTGGTCTCCGCGGACTGGGAGACGCGGGGTTTCCGGATCGGGAGCGGCTCGGGACTACCGCTGATCTTCGACTACTACGGCTTTCCGCCCGAGACCTACGACATCCGCTACGACGCTCCCGGCGCGCCAGAGCTGGCGGCGCGAGCAGCGGCCCTGCTGGACGGGAAAGGCGTGCCCGTCGCCCTCGACTCCGGGCGCGGGTTCGACCACGGCGTGTTCGTGCCCATGAAGGCGGCCTTTCCCGAAGCGACGATCCCCGTCGTCGAGATGTCGGTCGAGCGGGACCTGGACCCGGGGCTTCACCTCGCCGCGGGACGCGCCCTGGCGCCCCTTCGCGACGAGGGCGTGCTGATCATCGGCTCGGGGATGAGCTTCCACGATCTGAGGGCCTTCGGCGACGGGCGCTCCACCCGGCCGTCGCAGGCGTTCGACGGTTGGCTGACGACGACGCTGTCGCAGTCCGACGACGCCCGCGCGGAGCGGCTCGTCCGATGGGCCGAGGCCCCCGGCGCGCAGGCGGCGCACCCCACCGCCGAGCACCTGATCCCGCTGATGGTGGCGGCCGGGGCTTCCGAGGCGCCCGGCGAGAAGGTCTACGGCGAGATCGTGCTGAAGACGGCGATCTCGGGCTTCCGCTTCACCTGATCGGCAGAGAGGGGCCCGTGACGTCGCGGCCCGTTTCCGAACCTTCAGTCTTCATCCGACCACGGCTCTAGCTGCGGCTCAGCTTGCCTACGGCCTCGGCCAAGTGATCGAAAAGTGGTGCCGCCTAGGTGACTCGAACACCTGACCTACGCATTACGAATGCGCCGCTCTACCGGCTGAGCTAAGGCGGCCCGGTTGCAGGAGGGGGTGTGTAGCGGAGGCGGGGGCGGGCGCCAAGCGGGGTCGGCCGGCTCAGCGCGCACTCAGGAGCGCCAGGAGGTCGCGCTCCCTGGGGACGGCGGCGCAGGCCGGCGCTCGGTCGAGGAGGCGCGAGGCGGGGGCGGCGCAGGCGGGCGAGAGCGCATAGGCGGCGAGCGGACGCAGCGTTTGAGCGAAGCCGGCGTCCGCCGCCGCGCAGCTCGCCAGGGCGCGGGCCGCGGCCGGGGAATGCAGGAGGAGTCCGTCGAGCGCGCCCGCGGCCATCGCCTCGCGCACGGCGAACGGCGGCGCACGCTCGGGCGAGGAGGCGTAGAGGGGCAGGGCTCGCGCGTCGATCGCCGCCGCGGCCAGCGCCGTCGAAAGGTCGAAGGCCGGCTCCCGCGCGCCCGGAGCCAGGACGACGCCCGTGGGGCGGGACTGGGCGATCAGGCGCGCCAGGGCGGCGCCGTCTCCGTCGGCGTCGGCGACTTGCGTCCAGCCCGCCGCCCGGGCGCTCGCGGCGGTCGCGGAGCCCACGGCGAACACCGGCAGGTCCCGCGCCGGGCAGAGGGCGGCGAACGCCTCCACGCCGGATCGGCTTGTGAAGGCCAGGGCCCCCGCGCCCTCCAGCGCCGCCTCCAGCACCTCGCCCCCCACCGGCAGCCGCTCCAGCCGCAGCAGCGGCGCAATGAGCGGGAGGTGGCCGAGCGCCGCGAGCCGCGCGCCGGTGCGGGCGGCGCCGGGCTCGGACCGGGTGACCCAGAGCCGCACCGGATCAGACCTCGGGAAGCGCGCGGGGCGCCGGCGATTGCATGGCGGGCGGGCGGGCCTTAGGTCGGATCGCTCCCCAGCTATCGGAGCGCGCGCATCGTCGCAATGGAGGTCCTCCTGCCCACCCTCACCGTCCTCGGCGTCGAGACCAGCTGCGACGAGACTGCGGCCGCGGTGGTGCGCCTGGACGAGGACGGCGCGGCGCGGGTGCTGTCCTCGGTGGTGGCCAGCCAGGCGGCGGAGCATGCGGCCTATGGCGGGGTGGTGCCCGAGGTGGCCGCCCGCAGCCATGTGGAGGCGATCGACGGGGTGATCGCCGCGTCCATGCGCGAGGCGGGCGTAGGTTTCGACGCGCTGGATGGGGTGGCCGCGACGGCAGGGCCTGGGCTGGTCGGCGGCGTCATGGTGGGCTTGGCCGCGGGCAAGGCCGTGGCGCTAGCGCGGGGCGTGCCGCTGGTGGCGGTGAACCACCTGGAGGGTCACGCGGTCTCGGCGCGTCTGGGGGGCGCGGCGCCCTACCCGTTCCTGCTGCTGCTGGTGTCCGGCGGGCACTGCCAGCTGCTCGACGTGAGGGGCGTCGGCGACTTCCGGCGCCTGGGCTCGACGCTGGACGACGCGGCGGGGGAGGCGTTCGACAAGATCGGCGCCGCGCTGGGGCTCGACTACCCCGCCGGGCCGGCGCTGGAGCGGCTGGCGGAGGGCGGCGACGCGGAGCGCTTCCCCCTGCC
>JASLDZ010000423.1 GCA_030151985.1 Caulobacteraceae bacterium
GTCCACGGCGATGAACTCGCTGTGGCGCACGGCCTCGCAGAACTCTTCCAGCAGGGCGTTGTCGGTGATCGGGGTCATGGGCTAGCTATGCCCTCAGCTTCGCGCCCGCGCCATGGGCCGCCTCCCACGAGCCCCGAGCAAATGACCGACCGACCCAACGGGCTCACCTACGCGCAGGCCGGCGTCGACATCGACGCGGGCGCGGCGCTGGTGGAGGCGATCAAGCCGCTGGCCGCCTCCACCCGCCGGCCGGGGTCGGACGCGGGGCTGGGCGGCTTCGGCGCGCTGTTCGACCTCAAGGCGGCGGGCTTCGTGGACCCCCTGATCGTGGCCACCACCGACGGCGTCGGCACCAAGGTGAAGATCGCCATCGAGTCCGGCCTGCACGACGGGGTCGGGATCGACTTGGTGGCCATGTGCGTCAACGACCTCCTGGCCCAGGGCGCCGAGCCGCTGCTGTTCCTCGACTACTACGCCACCGGCAAGCTGGACGTTCAGGCGGGCCGCGCCATTGTCGCGGGCATCGCCGAGGGCTGCCGCCGCGCGGGCTGCGCGCTGGTGGGCGGCGAGACCGCCGAGATGCCCGGCCTCTACAGCGGGAGCGATTACGACCTCGCCGGCTTCTCCCTCGGCGCCCTGGAGCGCGGGACCGCCCTCCCCCGGCTGGACGCGCAAAGAGCCGGCGACGTGATCATCGGCCTGGGCAGCTCCGGCCCGCACTCGAACGGCTACTCACTGGTTCGCAAGGTGGTGGAGCGGTCGGGGCTGGGCTGGGACGCGCCGGCCCCGTTCGCGGAAGGTTGGAGCCTGGCGGAGGCGCTGCTCGAACCCACGCGCATCTATGTGAAGCCCGTCCTGCCGCTCGTCCGCGCCGAGCTCATCAAGGGCGCGGCCCACATCACCGGCGGCGGCCTGGTGGAGAATCCGCCCCGCGCCCTGGCACCCCACCTGACCGCCCGCTTCGACTGGAGCGCCTGGGAGCCGCCGCCCGTGTTCGACTGGCTGGCCGAGGCGGGGGGGATCGACGAGGCGGAGATGCGCCGCACCTTCAACTGCGGCCTGGGCTTCATGCTGGTGGTCGCCGCCTCCGACGCCGAGCCGGTGCTGGCCGCGCTGCTGAACGCGGGCGAGGACGCGTTCGTGGCGGGCGAACTCGCGGCCGCATGAGCCTGCCCCGCGTCCGCACCGCCGTCTTCATCTCCGGCCGGGGCTCCAACATGGAGGCGCTGGTCGCCGCCGCCCGCGCGCTCGACTACCCGGCCGAGATCGTGCTGGTGCTGTCCAACGTCGCCGACGCGCTGGGGCTGGAGACCGCCCGCGCCGCGGGGATCGAGGCGCGCGCCGTCCCGCACCGCCCCTTCGGCAAGGACCGCGAGGCGCACGAGGCCGCGATCGACGCCGTGCTGCAGGAGGCGGGGATCGAGCTGGTGGCGCTCGCCGGCTACATGCGCGTGCTCACCCCCTGGTTGGTCGGGCGCTGGCGGGGGCGGATGCTGAACATCCACCCGAGCCTCCTGCCCCTCTACCCCGGCCTCCACACCCACGAGCGCGCCCTGGCCGCGGGCGACGCGGAGGCGGGGTGCTCGGTCCATCTGGTGAGCGAAGGCGTCGACGAGGGGCCCGTGCTCGGACAGGCCCGCGTTCCGGTCCTGCCCGGCGACACGCCCGACCTCCTGGCCGGGCGCGTGCTGGAGGCTGAGCACCGCCTGTATCCGGCGGTGCTGGCCGACTACGCCCGCAAGGTGCGCGCCGGCGAGGCCTGAGCCTCAGTAGTGGTCGCGGTGGTCGCCGTCGTGGTGGTCCGGCGTGGTGGCCGCGCCCACCGCCGCGCCCGCGACGCCGCCGACGACCGCGCCGGTCGCGTCCCCGCCGATGAGGCCGCCCGCGACCGCGCCGCCGATGGCGCCCGTGGCCGCGCGCTCGCTGGTGGTGGTGCCGCAGGCCGAGAGCAGCAGCGCCGCGCCCAGGGCGGCGGCGGGGACGGCGAGCTTGGTGAAGGTCATGTCGGTCTTCCTCCTGTGGTCGGGAGGTCGAACGGGGCGGCGGGCGCGGGGTTCCTCCCACGCCCTCGCCCGGTCAGGCCGCGATGTCCTCCTCGCGGAAGAATTGGGCGATCTCGATCTCGGCGTTCTCCGCCGAGTCCGAGCCGTGGACGGTGTTCTCGCCGACGCTCTCGCTGAACGCCTTGCGGATGGTGCCTTCGGCGGCGTCCTTCGGGTTGGTGGCGCCCATCACGTCGCGGTAGCGCTTCACCGCGTCCTCGCCCTGCAGCACCTGCACGACGACGGGGCCGGAGGTCATGAACTCCACCATCTCGCCGAAGAACGGCCGCTCCTTGTGCACCTCGTAGAACTTCTCCGCCTGCGCCTTGCTCATCAGGATGCGCCGCTGGCCGACGATCTTCAGCCCCGCGCCCTCGATCATGGCGTTCACCTTGCCGGTGATGTCGCGCCTGGTGGCGTCGGGCTTCAGGATCGAGAAGGTGCGCGAAGTCATGGCGGGGGAGGCCCTGTGTCGTTTCTTGGCTTGGAGGAGGCAGCGGGCTTATAGCGACGGCCCCCCGCACCGCCAACCCCGCGCCCTCCCCTCGTTCC
>JASLDZ010000437.1 GCA_030151985.1 Caulobacteraceae bacterium
TGCAGCCGCGAATCGAGCGTGGTGCGGATGTAGAGGCCGCTCTCCTCGGCGTCCTTGCCGATGGTGCCGACGGCGCGCTGGCGCACCTCCTCCATGAAGTAGTCGGCGTCCTTGTAGGCGGCGCGCTGCGGACGCGGCTGCACCACGAGGTCCTGCCCCATGGCGTAGCGGGCGGCCGAGGCGGTCGCCCAGCCGTTCTCGACCATCTGCCCTAGCACCCAGTTGCGGCGGCCGATGGCGGCGGTCTTGCGGCGCACGGGGTCGTAGTTGGCGGGACCCTTCGGCAGGCTGGCGAGATAGGCCATCTCCTCCAGGTTCAGCTGGTTCAGGGGCTTGCCGAAGTAGTTGTAGGCGGCCATGGCCACGCCGTAGCTGTGGTTCCCGAGCCAGATCTCGTTGAGGTACAGCTCGAGGATCCGCTCCTTGGAGAGCGTCTGCTCCAGCCTGCGCGCGAGGATCGCCTCCTTCAGCTTGCGTCCGAAGGTCTGCTCGCCGTTCAGCAGCACGTTCTTGGCCACCTGCTGGGTGATGGTCGAGCCGCCCTGCAGGCGCTTCCCCTGCACCACGCTGACCGCGTCGCGGCTGAAGGCGCGGCCCAGGCCCTGCACGTCGATGCCGCCGTGGGAGAAGAAGCGGTTGTCCTCCGCCGCTAGGAAGGCGCGGATCAGCTGCGGCGGGATCTGGTCGTAGGGCACGAAGATGCGCCGCTCCTTGCCGAACTCCCCGATCAGGGTGCCGTCCCAGGCGTAGACGCGGGTGGAGGTCGGCGGGCGATAGTCGGCGAGGTCGCCGGCGTTGGGCAGGTCGTGGAACAGCCAAGCGGCGTATGCGGCGAGCAGCACGCCGGCGACCGCCACGGCGGCCAGCAGCGCCGCCCCGATCCAGGCGGCACCCCGTCCCAGCGCGGCCAGCGCATCCGCCGCACGCACGCCCGACTCGGGCGCGGGCTCGTACTCGGGACGGGGCTGGGCGAAGCTCACGGAAGGTAGGGTGTCCGCGCTCCGGGACTCGCCGTCAAGACGACAGGGCGCGCGTCAGTCGTAGGTGCGGAAGCGCAAGGGGCGCACGCGCACGGCTTGGCCCTCGTGCAGGCGCTCGGCCAGGGAGGGCGCGAGCACCGCCTCAGCCTCCCCGCCACCTTCGAATCGCAGCTCGGCGCGGGCCCTCGGGCCCACGCGGCGGATCGCGACGAGGCGCGCGGGCAGCCCCTCCCCGTCCGCGGCGATCGCCACGTCCTCCGGACGGACGTGCGCCACGGTCTCGCCGCGCGCGGACGCGTGGGGCGTGGACCAGTCGCCGAACCAGGCTTGGCTGCCGTCGAGCCGCACGGGCAGCTTGGCCTCGCCGCCCAGGAAGCCGAACACGAACCGGTCGGCCGGGTCGGCGTAGACGGCTTCCGGCGGGCCGGACTGCAGTACGCGGCCCGCATTCAGCACCGCGATGCGGTCGGCGGTCTCCAGCGCCTCCTCCTGGTCGTGGGTGACGAGCACGGTGGTCACACCCGTCTGGTGGTGCACCTCGCGCAGCCAGCGCCGCAGCTCGCCCCGCACCTGGGCGTCGAGCGCGCCGAACGGCTCGTCGAGCAGGAGGAGCTGCGGGTCGATGGCGAGCGCCCGGGCGAACGCCACACGCTGGCGCTGGCCGCCGGACAGCTCGGAGGGGAAGCGCTTGCCGTAGCCTTCCAGCTTGACGAGCCGCAGCAGCTCCTCGGCGCGGGCGGCGATGTCGGTCTTGGAGGGGCGGTCCTTCCGCGGGCGCACGCGCAGACCGAAACCGATGTTCTGCGCCACCGTCATGTGGCGGAACAGGGCGTAGTGCTGGAACACCATGCCTATGCGCCGCTCGCGCGGATTCTGGGCGAGAAGGTCGCGGCCCTTGAACGTCACCTCGCCCGCGTCCGGCGTCTCGAGGCCCGCGAGCACGCGCAGCAGCGTGGTCTTGCCGGAGCCGGAGGGGCCGAGCAGGGCCAGGAGCTCGCCCTCCCCCACCACGAGGTCGGCGCGCTCCAGCGCGGCGGAGCGGCCGAAGGCCTTGCTCACGCCTCGGATCACGAGGCCCTGGGAGCCGGCGGCCGCCGAGGCGGCGGCGTCGGTCGCGGTCATGCGTGCATCCCTGCGGCGGCGGGCTCGACGCCCACCCGCCTCTCCATCGCCGCCTTCGCCACCAGAGTCACGAGCGCCAGCAGCGCGAGCAGCGCCGCGCAGGCGAAGGCGCCGACCATCTGGTAGTCGTTGTACAGCACCTCGATGTGCAGCGGCAGCGTGTTGGTGCGCCCGCGGATGTGGCCGGACACGACGGAGACGGCGCCGAATTCGCCCATCGCTCGGGCGGTGCACAGCAGCACGCCGGTGAGCAGCGCCCAGCGGATGTTGGGCAGGGTCACGCGCAGGAAGACGGTGAGCGGGCGTGCGCCCAGCGTCGTGGCGGCGGCTTCCTCGTCGGTTCCCTGCGCCTGCATCAGGGGGATCAGCTCGCGCGCCACGAACGGCAGGGTGACGAAGACGGTCGCCAGCACCAGCCCCGGCAGGGCGAAGACGATCTTCACGTCGTGCGCCTGCAGCCATCCCCCGAACCAGCCGTTGGCCCCGAACAGGAGCACGAACACCAGCCCCGAGATCACCGGCGACACGGAGAACGGCAGGTCCACGATCGTCAGCAGCAGGCCTCGGCCGGGAAAGCGGAACTTGGCGATGGTCCAGGATGCGGCGAGGCCGAACACCGTGTTCAGCGGCACGGCGATCGCCGCCACCAGGAGGGTGAGCTTGATGGCGCTGATCGCGTCCGGGTCCCTTAGCGCCTCCAGCGCCGGCGCGACGCCCCGGCGCAGCGCCTCGGTGAAGACGGCGGCAAGGGGGGTCGCGATCACGACCGCCAGCCAGGCCACGGCGCCCAGCACCACGCCCCAGGCTCCGGGCGTGAGACG
>JASLDZ010000452.1 GCA_030151985.1 Caulobacteraceae bacterium
GCCCTGGAAGATGAAGCCGCAGTGATCCAGCCGGAAGCGGTCGATCTTGCCCGTGGGCAGCTTCCAGAGCTCCTGACCGAGCGCCGTCACCTGTCCCTCGTCCGGCCGCAGCAGGCCCGACAGCGCGGCCACCAGCGTCGATTTGCCCGAGCCCGAGGGACCCATCACCAGCGTCAGGTCGCCGTGGTCGGCGGAGAAGTCGACGCGCTTCAGCACCTCGATCTTGGAGCGGCCGACCTTGAACGCCTTGTAGAGGCCGGTCCCCGTCAGCGCAGGCCCGGTTCCAAAGGGGAGGGGGGCGCTCATCGCAGAAGGTCCGCAGGCTGGCTCTTCTTCAGGACGCCCAGCGACATCATGCCGGAGCCGATGGCGATGGCGAGCAGGAAGATCGCCGTGGAGATCACGTTGGCGGCGGGGAAGACCATGGGCACCCCGCCGCTGTTGGCCAGCAGCTTGACGCCCGACACCAGGAGCGCGGTCGCGCCCAGCCCGGCGACTCCGACCCAGAAGCTCAGCTCCAGGACGATCACGCGGAGGGAGCCCATGGAGACGCCCAGCGCCCGGAGCGAGGCGAACTCCTTGATGTTGGCCAGGATCGCGCCCCGCAGCGTCTGCGAGGTGATCGCGACCCCGATCAGCAGCCCCAGCACCGCCGAGAAGCCCAGCATGATGCCGATGAACTGGTTCTTCATCATCCCCGCGTCGTTGGCGCGGGCGAGCTCGCGCTTGGTCCAGGCGCGGTACATGCCGTTCGCCTTGGCGTTCAGCTGGTCGCGCACGAGGTCCGCCTGCGCCGGGTCGCGGATGCGGGCGTAGAGGGGCCCGACCTGGCTGCCGACGGAGGCCATGCCCAGCAGCCGCAGGGTGGCGCGCGACATGACCACCGTCGGCTGCATCATGTTGGGGTAGCCGTCTAGGATGGCCCCCAGGCGCACCTCCTTGCCGTTCAGGCTGGCGGTGTCGCCGAGCTTCACGCCGAGCCGCCCGAGCGCGGTCCGGTCCACCGCGATGGTGTAGGGCTCCGAAAGCGCTTCGCGCGTGGCCTCCGAGTAGTCGGTCGGCAGGGTCACGGAGCCCGGCTCGGTGTCCACCGCCATGATCTGCACGAACTCGCGGTTTCGGCGGGGCTTCTCGCCGGGCTTCGGCTTGAGCTTGGGGTTGGTGAACATGGCGCCGTCGCCGTCCATGTCGGCCACCTCGACCACCTGCGGGTTCATGTACAGGATGGGCATGACGCGGCGGGGCAGGCCGCCGGAATTCATCAGGCTCTCGCTCTTGGCCGGCAGCACGAAGATGTCGGCGCGGGAGCGGTCGATGGTGGCGGTGAACGCCTTGCCGATGCCCGTGAACATGCCGACCTGCGCCAGCACCAGAAGGCCCGAGAACGCCAGCGCGATCACCGCGGCGAGGTAGCGGCGCCACTCGTAGATCACCGTCGACAGCGCCAGCGACATCACGATCCCCTGGCGCCACGTCGGTGGGCCGCCCGCGGAGATGCGCGCACGGCGAGACGAAGGTCGAGTTAAATCGGGGTAAGGCCGCGTCGGGCGGCGGGATTCAGGCCTTGCTGAACGGCTTGGGTACGCGCGCCTGGCCCTGGAACTCCAGCATCCAGCCGGGGTATTCGGGCGGAAGCCGGCTGGCCTCCTCCAGCGTCTTCACCTCGTCGGCCGAGAGCTCCAGCTCGGCGGCGGCCAGGTTGTCGACGAGCTGCTCGGGCGTCTTGGCGCCGACGATCACGCTGGTCACGAAGTCGCGGGTCAGGAGCCACGCCAGGGCGACGCGCGCCACCGAGCAGCCGTGCGCCTCGGCGATCGGGCGCATGGCGTCGATGACGTGGAAGCCGCGCTCCTTGTCCACGGGCGGGAAGTCGAACTGGGCGCGGCGCGACCCCTCCGGTCCCGTCTCCTCGCGCGAGTACTTGCCGGAGAGCAGGCCTCCCGCCAGCGGCGACCAGACCAGGAGGCCGACCCCTTCCTCCCGCATCATGGGCACGACGTCACGCTCCAGGTCGCGCCCGGCCAGCGTGTAGTAGGCCTGCACCGAGGCGAAGCGGCTCAGGCCCCGGTGGTCGGCGATCCCCTGCGCCTTGGCGATCTTCCAGGCCTGCCAGTTGGAGCAGCCGACGTAGCGCACCAGCCCCTCGCGCACGAGGTCGTCCAGCGCGCGCATCGTCTCGTCCACCGGGGTGATCCGGTCGTTCCCGTGGATCTGATAGAGGTCGATGTGGTCCAGCCCCAGCCGCTCCAGGCTGCGCTTCACCCCGTCCATGATGTGGCCTCGGCTCGCGCCCTTGTCGTTGGGCTTGTCGCCGGTCGCGCCGTAGACCTTGGTGGCGACGACCACGTCCGACCGCTTGATCCCGAGGTCGCGGATCGCCTGCCCCGTCATCTCCTCCGAGCGCCCCTCGGAATAGACGTCGGCGGTGTCGATGAAGTTGACCCCGTGCTCTAGCGCCGTGCGCACCAGGCCCGTGGCCGCCCCCTGGTCGAGCTCGCCAATCGCCTTCCAGAACCCCTGGCCCCCGAAGGTCATCGTGCCGAGGCACATCTCGGAGACGTAGAGGCCAGTGCGGCCGAGGCGGCGGTACTTCATGGGAGGGCTCCTGACGCACAGTCTACAGCCGCCGGACGACATCTTTGTAGCCGCCCGCTTGGGCGACGACGGCGAAGCGAGCGTCGGCGGTGACCAACTCTGCGCGCTCGGCAAGCGCGACGGCAAGGTAGAGGCTGTCGTAGGCGGTCTGCTGCAGGGCGACGGCGATGCGCTGGGCCTCGCGGACATGCGGGGCGCTCCTGACCAGCCGAATGCCGAGGGCGGAGAGATGGGCGAAGTTCGCCTCGGCCTGCTGGGAGGTCAGCAGCCTGCGACGCACCTGGAGAGCCAAGACGTTGGCGCACTCGAGCAGGAGAAAGTCCGGCGCGATCAGGAGCTCGCTCCGAAGTAGGGCGACGGCCCTATCGGACTCATCCTCCGTCAGCACCCACTTCAGCGCGACGGAAGCGTCTACGACCGCCATCAACGATCGTTGTCTCGATCGCGATCCCGCCGGAGGAGTTCGGTGCTGTTGAATCCCGGGAGCGGCCCGATCTCATCCCGGAGCGCCTTGGCGCGCGCGAGCCAGGCTTCGACGTCAAAACCCACGTCCTTCGCGAGCACTTGCCGTGCTTCCTCTTCCGCCGACGTCCGGTTCTCCGCCGCTCGCCGCTTGAGCCCGGCGATCACGGAGTCGTCGAGATTGCGGATCAGCATCTGGCCCATCGCACGATCCTACGCGCCATCTGATATCGATGCAATCAGCGCAGCGAAGGCCTACGCCGACGACGCGGCCACCTGAGCCCTCGCGTCCAGTCCGGTGCGGTCCTCCACGTCCTCGGCGAGGGCGTCGAGGAACTTGATCACGGCGCGCTCGTAGGCTTCGCCCTCCTTCTTCGCGAAGGCCTTCGGCAGGCGCTGCTCGGCGAAGGCGGTCAGGACTTCGGGGTGGATATAGGCCGAGCGGCAGACGGCGGGCGTGTTGCCCAGGAGGCCGGCCGTGGCCTTGACGCACAGGGTGACGGCCGCCTTGGCCGCCTTCTGCGTCTCGGGCGGCGGCTGCATGGAGAGCGCCTTGGCGGCGGCGACGGTGCCGGCCCAGGTGCGGAAGTCCTTGGCGGTGAAGTGCTCGCCGGTGATCTCCTGGAGGTAGGCGTTCACGTCGGCGCTCTCGACGGCGTGGCGCACGCCTTGCGGATCGACGTACTGGAACAGGCGCTGGCCCGGCACGTCCTGGCACTGGCGTACGACCCGCGCCAAGCGGCGGTCGCGCACGCCGGTGCGATGCTTGACGCCGCTCTTGCCCTTGAACTCGAACTCGACCGTCTCGCCGTGCAGGTCCACGTGGCGGTTGCGCATGGTGGTGAGGCCGAAGCTTTTGTTCTCCTTGGCGTACTCGTCGTTGCCGACGCGGATCATGGTGGTCTCGAGCAGGCGCACGACCGCGGCCAGCACCTTCTCCTTGGGCAGGCCGCGCTTGGCCAGGTCGGCGTCGACGCGCTTGCGGATGCGCTTCAGCGCGCGGCCGAAGGCGGCCATGCGGGCGAACTTGGTCTCGTCGCGGGCGGCCTTCCAGTCGGCGTGGTAGCGGTACTGCTTGCGGCCGCGGTCGTCGCGTCCGGTCGCCTGGATGTGGCCGCGGGGGTCCGGGCTGATCCAGACGTCGGTGTAGGCGGGCGGGACGGCGAGCTTGGCGATCCGCTCGATCTCGGCCTCGTCGCGCAGCGGCTTGCCGTCCGGGAGCGTGTAGCCCCAGCCCTTGCCGACCTTGCGCCGGGTGATCCCCGGCTCGCTGTCGTCGACGTAGACCAGCCCGACCGCCTCGGCGACCTGGTCGTTGGAGAGGTCCTCCGCCAGCGCCATACGTCAGCGCTGCTCCCGCGGGCCCTGCGAGGGCAGCGCCTGGCGCAGCTTGGCCACCTGGCTGGGCGTCACCGGCGCGGCGCTGTTGCCCCAGGCGTTGCGGACGTAGGTGGCCACGTCCGCCGTCTGTTCGTCGTTCAGCTTCCAGGCGAAGCTCGGCATGGAGAGCGGCGTGGGGTGCGTCGGCGTGGGTGCGGTGCGGGCGCCCTGCAGGATGACGTGCACGGTGTTGGTGGGATCGGGGCTCTGCAGCCCGGCCATGCCCTTCAGCGGCGGGAAGAAGCCGGGCTGGCCGACGCCGCCCTCCTTGTGGCAGCCGGTGCAGGCGTCGAAGTAGATCGCCTCGCCCGCCTTCATGGCCCGCGCGTCCGCCGCTTGCACCCCGGCCTCGGGCGAGGCGGGCAGGCTCTTCAGGTAGACGGCCACGGCGTTCAGGTCGCGGTCGCTCATCAGCGAGGTGGAGTCCGACACCACCTCCGCCATCGCGCCCGTGGCGTGGGCGCGAGCGTTGCGGCCGGTCTTCAGGTAGGCGACCACGTCGGCCTGGCTCCAACTCCCCAGCCCGTAGCGCTGCGCGCCCGTGAGGTTGTAGGCGAGCCAGTGGTCGAGCACGCCGCCCTGGAATTCCGCGTTCTTCTTGTCCGCGCCGAGCAGGTTCTTCGGCGTATGGCAGGCGCCGCAGTGGCCGAGCGAATTGACGATGTAGGAGCCGCGGTTCCAGTCCGCGCCCTTCGCCGGCTCCGGCGTCCAGGCGGACGGCTTGAAGAACAGGAGGTTCCAGCCGGAGACCGCCGCCCGGATGTTCAGCGGGAAGGGCAGGGCGTTGGCGGGCGGCGTGGCGTTCACCGCGGGCGTGGTCTTCAGGTAGGCCAGCATGGCGTCGCTGTCGGCGCGGCTGACCTTGGTGAACCATACGTAGGGGAAGGCGGGATAGAGGTTCTCTCCGTGCGCGCCCTTGCCCTCATGCAGGGCGCGCCAGAACTGGTCGGGCGTCCAGGCGCCGATCCCGGTCTGGGCGTCGCTCGTCAGGTTCGAGGAGTAGATCGTGCCGAACGGCGTGGCGATCGCCCGCCCGCCCGAGAAGGGCGGCCGTCCGCCCGACGTGTGGCAGGCCACGCAGTCGCCCAGCACCACGAGGTCGCGGCCCCGCCTCGCCTCGTCGCTCGCGCCCGCGGGGAGGGGAGCGACGAGGAACTGCGGGGCGGTGGCGATGTGGCCTTCGGGCAGCCGCACCGTCTGGCTCACGGCCGCGCGCCAGCCGAAGCCCGCGACCGCGAGGGCGGCGAGGCCGGCGGCGGCGATGGCGAGGCGGCGCTTCATCCGCTCAGGCCTGGATCAGAGCGCCGGGGCTCTTCAGGTACTGGCTCTTGATCGCGTCG
>JASLDZ010000456.1 GCA_030151985.1 Caulobacteraceae bacterium
GCCGGCTCGATCATCGCCTTCCACCTGCACCAGGAGGGCTTGCGCGCAGGCGACGAAGGGCTGATCTGCAGCTTCGGCGCGGGCTACTCCGCCGGCACGGTGTTCGTCAGGAAGCGCTGAGCGCGGTCCTCAAACCTACCCAGCTCATCCCGGCGAAGGCCGGGACCCAGTTGCGGGAGCGAAGAAGCAAGTACTCGCCGTCTTGGATGCCGAGTGCGAGACCACGGTCGGAACTGGGTCCCGGCCTTCGCCGGGATGAGCGGATCAAAATACAAACGAGCAGACGAAAGCACGCGCCGGGATCGCTCTCGGCGCGCGCTTTTGGATTAGAGCTGAGGAGCCTCAGTGCTTCTTGTCGAAGACGCCCTTGATCGCGTCCTCGGCCTTGCCGAGCGCGTTCTGGATCGAGCCGCCGAGCTTTTCGCCCTTGCCCTCGGCCTCCAGGCCGCGGTCGCCGGTCAGCTTGCCCGCGCCTTCCTTGATCGAGCCGCCGAGCTTGTGGCCCGCGCCCTCGACCCGGTTGTCGGCGAAAGCCTTGCCCTCGGGGTCGTTGGCGCCGCGGGTGACGGCGTCCTCCACCTTGCCGGCGGCGTTCTGGACCGAGCCGCCCGTCTTCTGCGCGACGCCCTCGGCCTGCAGGCCGGCGTCGCCCGTCAGCTTGCCGACGCCTTCCTTGATGGAGCCGGCCAGCTTGTTTCCGGCGCCTTCGATGCGGTTGTCGCTCATGGAAGCCTCCTTTGATGGGGTTGCCGGTAGAACAGCTCCGCTTGCGTGCGGTTCCACGAGGCGGCCGAGCGGCGACTGGCGACTTCCTCCCGCCGCGCCACCCGCTATGAAGGGTGCAGATGTCCGCCAAGTCCGACACGCCTGCCGAGACCTTCAAGCGCGCGCTCGCCCACGCCGCGCGGTCCCTGGCCGAGACGCCCGATCTTGAGGTGGTGTTCTCGGGCGAGGGTCCCTCCCTGGTGGGCAACCGCGCGGTGCTGCCCCACCCTCCCCGCGACCTCGCCGGGCGCGACGCCGCGCGGCTGCGCGGGCTCGCCGACCAGATGGCGCTGAGGCTCGCCCACCACGACGCCGGCGCGCACGCGAAGCTCCGCCCGCAGGACGCCCAGGCCTCGGCGGCCTTCGAGGCGATCGAGCAGGCGCGCATCGAGTCGATCGGCGCCAATGCGCTGGGCGGCGTTCGCGAGAACCTGCGCGCCGTGCTGGAGGCGGACGTCGAGAAGCGCGGTCTCGGCCGCACCGACGACCGCGTCCAGGCGCCCACCGCCGACATCCTGGCGCTGATGGTGCGCGAACGGCTGACCGGCGAGCGCCCTCCCGCCGCCACCAAGGCGCTGGTGGACGGGGCTCGGCCCGGGATCGAGTCGCGCGCGGGGGCGGACCTCGACCGGCTCGCGGCGGCGTCGGGAGACCAGGCGGCGTTCGGCAAGATCGCCCGCGCCATCCTGCGCGACCTCGACATGGGCGACGCCTCCGACGCCGACACGGCGGACGACGACGAGGGCGAGGAGCCGGAAGGGCAGGACCAGCCGCAGGAGGGCGAGGACCAGGACGACGGCGGGGCCGAGGGCGAGGAGCCGGAGGCCGCTTCCTCCGAGCGCAGCGACCCCTCCGACAGCCAGGGCGACAGCACCGACACCACCGCCGAGACCGCCGAGGGCGAGGAGACCGACTCCGACGACGAGGCCACCGACCTGGGCGAGGGCCTGCGCCCCAACCGGCCCGAGACGAGCGACGCGGGGCGGGTGGAGCCCGCCTACAAGGTCTTCTCCACCGCCGCCGACGAGGTGATCGGGGCCGAGGAGCTGTGCGACCCGGACGAGCTGACGCGTCTGCGCGCCTACCTCGACCAGCAGCTCACCGCCCTCTCGTCGGTGGTGGCGCGGCTGGCCAACCGGCTTCAACGTAAATTGATGGCCAAGCAGAACCGCTCCTGGACCTTCGACCTGGAGGAAGGGATCCTCGACGCCTCACGCCTCACGCGCGTGATCACCGACCCCACCTCGCCGCTCTCCTTCATGCAGGAGGACGACATCCAGTTCCGCGACACGGTGGTGACGCTGCTGATCGACAACTCCGGCTCCATGCGCGGGCGGCCGATCATGGTGGCGGCCGTGTGCGCCGACATCCTGGCGCGCACCCTGGAGCGGTGCGGCGTCAAGACCGAGATCCTGGGCTTCACCACCCGCGCCTGGAAGGGCGGCCAGGCCCGCGACGCCTGGCTGAAGGCGGGCAAGCCGCCCCAGCCCGGCCGCCTGAACGACCTGCGCCACATCGTCTACAAGGCCGCCGACGCCCCCTGGCGCCGGGCGTGCAAGAATCTCGGCCTGATGATGCGCGAGGGCCTCTTGAAGGAGAACATCGACGGCGAGGCGCTGCTGTGGGCGCACAACCGGCTGGTCGGTCGGCCGGAGCAGCGCAAGGTGCTGATGGTGATCAGCGACGGCGCGCCGGTGGACGACTCCACCTTGAGCGTGAACAACGGCCACTATCTGGAGCGGCACCTGCGCCAGGTGATCGCCGAGATCGAGACGGCTTCCCCCGTGGAGCTCACCGCCATCGGCATCGGCCATGACGTCACCCGCTACTACCGCCGCGCCGTCACCATCGTGGACGTGGAGCAGCTGGGCGGC
>JASLDZ010000270.1 GCA_030151985.1 Caulobacteraceae bacterium
TTGGTCTTCACGTTCCTGGGCATCGTGGCGGCGCTGAGCGAGGCGGTCGCCCAGCTGGCGGCGGGCGGCGGGACGGGCGCGGCGGCGGAGGCTTCGCTCCTGGGCCTCCTGGCGATCGCGGCGACGAAGTTCTGGACCTCGATCGCGGGCGTGCTCACCTCCATCGTGCTGCGGGTGGTGGCGCGGAGCTGGCGCAAGCGGATCGACGGGCTGGAGGAGGACCTCTTCGCCACGCTCGACGCCAGCGTCGACCTGCTCTCGCCGCAGCGGGTGATGGTCGACCAGTTGCGGACCCTCTCGCGCATCGAGGAGGCCCTGGCCAAGCTCGAGCCGCGCGCGGCGGCGTAAGCGATGAAGGGTCGCCGCAGAAGCTCCGCCGAGCTGGACGAGGCGGAGAGCTACTACATCTCCATGACCGACATGCTGGTCGGCGTGCTGTTCATCTTCATCATCCTGCTCAGCTTCTTCGCCCTGCAGTTCCGCACCCAGACGCAGGCGCTGACCTCGGCCAAGGACGCGCAGACGGCCACCCTCCTGAAGATCGCCACGGCGCTGGAGAAGGTCCCCGCGACGCTGGAGGTCGACCGCGGCAAGCGCGTCGTCTGCATCCCCGCCTCGGTTCTGGTCGCGGGCGGCGCGCCTGGCGAGGGCGACCGGCGATGCTTCGCCTTCTCCGAGTCGGTGCTGACCGAGGCGCAGCGCGCGAGCGCGAAGGCGGAGGCCGTGCGCAAGAGCTTCGTCGACCAGGTCACCGCCGACATCGCCTCGGCCGCCCCGGACGTGCCCGCCACCAGCGACGGATCGAGCCTGGTCTTCGCCGCCGACAAGCTGTTCCAGCCGGGAAGCGCGCAGCTGTCGGATGCGGGGGTGCAGACCGCCCAGCGCGTGGCCGAGGTGCTGGCGGGCCGGCTGCCCTGCTACGGCTACGGCGCGCCCACGACCGCCGACTGCTCGAAGTCGCCGAAGATGGCGGTTGTGAACGTCGCGGGACAGGCGGGCTTCGACGCCTTCACCCAGTCGGGTCGCGCGGCGGTGGCGTTGTCGCTCGACCGCTCGGTCGCCTTCCACGACGCCCTGGTGAAGGCGCAGCCGGTGCTCGGCCAGATCCGCAACTCGGCCGCCGCCCAGGGCAGCCAGCCCCTGCTGCGTGTGTCGACCTACGGACAGTCGCAGACCGCCGCGCCGGCGCCGGGCACGGGGCAGACCATCAGCATCCAGTTCAACATGGCCGAGTGAGGCGGAGGCGTCAGGCCAGGCGGGGGCGCAGCGCCGCCTCCACGCTCCCGCCCGCGTAGAGCAGGCCTTCGACGCCCGCGGCCTGCGCCGCCTGCATGTCGCTCGGCTTGTCCCCGACCATGACGCTGCCCGCGCGATCCACCGGCCAGCGGGCCATCAGGTCGAGCAGCATACCGGGCGCGGGCTTTCGCCAAGCGCAGGCCTTGGCGTAGCCGGGCGCGGTCCCGTCCGGATGGTGCGGGCAGTAGCGGATGTCGTCGAGGTGCGCGCCGCGGCGGCGAAGCTCGGCCTGCAGGCGCGCATGGAAGGCGCACACCTGCGCCTCTCCGTAGAGCCCGCGCGCCACGCCCGCCTGGTTGGTGACCAGGAAGGCGAAGCGGCCGGCGTCGTTGGCCGCCTTCACCGCCTCGACTGCGCCCGGCATCCACTCCAGCGCGTTCGGATCGTGGGTGTAGCCGTGGTCGACGTTCAGCACGCCGTCGCGGTCGAAGAAGACGGCGGGGCGGCGCAGGCTCCGAGGCACGACGGTCCGCGCCGCCTCCAAGGCGTCCGGCACGCCGATGTCGAGGAAGAAGCCCTTCTGCTCGCGCGCCCGCACCCGGCCCGACGCGGCCAGCGCCGGGAGCACGTCGCGCTCGAACGAGCCTTCCGTCGGGCAGGCTTCGGCCGCGCGGCGGTGCAGCAGGTAGACGCCGCCATTGATCAGGCCGCCGCCCGCGTCGCCGCGCTCGGCGAAGCCCGTGACGCGCTCGCCGTCCGTACGCACCACGCCGAACCGCGAGGCGTCGGATTCACGTCGGAGGGAGAGCACCACGTCGGCGTCGCCGTCGTCGGCGAGCAGGAGGTCGAGCCAGTTGAAGTCGAACAGGCTGTCGCCGTTCAGCAGCAGCACCCGCTCGTCCATGCGCCCCGCCGCGAAGCGCAGCGCGCCGCCGGTGCCGAGCGGCCGCGGCTCCACCGCCACCTCCACCTCGAGCCCGGCCGGCGCGAGGTCGTGCGCGCGCTCCCGCACGGCCTCGGCCCGATGGCCCGCCAGGAGCAGCACGCGGGTGAAGTCGAAGCGCGCGACGTGCCGCAGCAGGTAGGAGAGGAACGGCCGCCTCCCGACGTCCACCAGCGGCTTGGGCAAGCCGCCCGTGAGCTCTCCCAGCCGCGTCCCTAGCCCGCCCACCAGCACCACCGCCTGCTCCGGCGCGGGCGGCAGGTCCGGGGTCACGGCACGCGCCAGCCGGTGGCGCCCTCCAGGCTGAAACTCACGGGAGAGGGCTCCCCGCCTTCCGCCTTCAGCGCGCGCATCACGTCGCTGCGGCGCGCCGGGTCGCACAGGAACATGACGAAGCCGCCGCCGCCCGCGCCGGAGACCTTGCCGCTGAGCGCCCCCGCCGCGTGCGCCGCGCTCCACATGCGGTCGATCGCGGGAGTGGTGACCATGGACGAGGTCGCCTTCTTGGCCGCCCACGACCGATCCATGACCCGACCCATGGCCGTCACGTCGCCGCGCAGCATGGCGAGCTTCATCTCGACGGCGTCCTCCTTCAGCCGGTGCATGCCCTCCATGGCGGCCGCCTTGCGGTCGGCGACGTGGGCGATCTGGTCGGAGATGATCGCGTCGCTGCGTCGGGACTGCCCGGTGAAGGCGACCACCAGCGAGGCCTGCATCTCGTTCAGCACCGGGGCGGAGAGGCGCAAGGGGTTCACGATCACGCGGTCCCCCGGAAGGAACTCGATGAAGTTCACGCCTCCGAAGGCGGCGGCGTACTGGTCCTGGCGGCCGCCCGCGAGCTTCAGGTCCTCCCGCTCGATGCGGAACGCCAGGTGCGCCACGTCGTAGCCGCCAAGCGGCAGGTCCAGCGCGACGCGGAACGCCTCCACCATGGCCACCACCAGCGCGGAGGAGGAGCCGAGGCCGGATCCCGGCGGCGCGTCGATCATCGTCTGCAGCGCCAGCGGCGGCACGGCGCCGCCCATGAACTCGCGCGCGATGCGAAGGCAGACCGCGCGGTGGAGGCCGAGCGGCCCCTCCAGGGTCAGCGTCTGCGGCTCGGCGGTCTCGCAATGGTCCAGGTCGCAGGCGCGCAGCACGACGCGGTCGCCGCCCAGCGTCAGGCTGGCGTAGGCGTGGCGCTCGATGGTCGCATTCAGCACCGCGCCGCCGTAGAGGTCGCAGTAGGGGGAGAGGTCGGTGCCGCCGCCGGCCAGCCCCAGCCGCAGCGGCGCGCGGGCGCGGACCTTCACCGGGGCGTGAGGCGGGCGGACGTCCGGCATCGGCGCTTCCTGCTCGATCGCGACGGCGGCGCCAAGCGGCGGGGCGGCGCGACCGAAGCCCTCAGCGGAACAGGCCGGACAGCATGCCGCCCTGGCCCGCCGCGCTCAGCACCACGAGGCAGGTGGCGGCGACGATGATCAGGCGCATCAGCGTCTTCTCGAGCGCGGTGGTCTCGCGCGCGGTGAAGGCGGCGGCGACGCGTTCCTGCAGGCGTCGCGGCTCGTTGGCCTGCGGGGCCTGGCCCTCCGCCTCGCGGAGCGCACGCGGACGAAGCTGCGGCCGGGGCGGGGCGGCTTCGGCCAGGGGCGAGGGCTTGCGGGCGGGTGCGGCCATGGGAGGTCTCCGTCACCCGATCTACGCGCGCTGTGGTGAAGGCTTCGTTGCGCCGCGGCCGATCGCGGACTTAACCCAAATGATACGCGCGCGCGGCATGGTGCGCCTCATGGGCACCTACGCGCGATCCCGACCCGATCCGCTCGACCGGCGGATCTCCGACCGCTCGCAAACCGACTTGAAGGCGGTGGTGAAGCTTGAGGGCGCCGACCTGCCGTGCGCGATCCGCGACCGGTCGGCCGGAGGCGCCCGGATCGTGCTGAAGTCCGACCATCCCCTGCCCGAGAGCTTCCTGCTGGTGGAGCTGAAGAGCGGCCGCCAGCACCAGGCGAAGCTGATCTGGACCGACAAGCGCCAGGCGGGCGTGCGCCTCCTCGACTGAGCTCCCGCTTGCGGCCTAGCCGCGCCTGCGCCACGCTCCCGCGCGCAACGCGAAGGGGCTGAAGGCATGGCGAAGGCGACGGCGGCGATGGGGGCGGCGAGCGCCCTGGCGATCCTCCTGGCGGCCCCCGCCCTCGGCCAGACCCCCGACCCGCCCGTCTCCTCCAAGGCGCAGGCCGCCCAGGCCGGCTCGCAGGCGAACGCCAATCCGCCGCCTTCCGGAGGCGGCGAGGCGCCGGCGCACTTCCAATCGACCCGCGCGGGCTTCGACTTCACCCGGCGCGAGGTGATGATCCCCATGCGTGACGGGGTGAAGCTGCACACCGTGATCCTCGTGCCCAACAGCGCGACCGCGCAGCACAGGGCCGGGATCGTGCTGACGCGCACGCCCTACAACGCCGACGAGCTCACCGGACACGCCCAGTCGGGGCGGCTGCTGTCGGTGCTGAACGGCTACGACAACGCCGCCGACGTGATCGTGGACGGCGGCTACGTGCGCGTGGTGCAGGACGTGCGCGGCAAGTACGGGTCGGAGGGCGACTACGTGATGAACCGCCCCCTGGCGCACACGCAGTGGAACCCGACCGACGTCGACCACGCCACCGACACCTACGACACCATCGACTGGCTGGTGAAGAACGTGCCGGAGGCCAACGGCAAGGTGGCGATCATCGGCATCAGCTACGACGGCTTCCTGCCGCTGATGGCGCTGGTGAACCCGCACCCCGCGCTCAAGGCGTCGATCCCGATGAACCCCATGGTCGACGGCTGGATGGGCGACGACTGGTTCCACAAGGGCGCGTTCCGCGCGCAGAACATGCCCTACATCTACGAGCAGGACGGCACGCGCGCGAACACCGAAAAGTGGTGGTCGAGCGTGCACGACGACTACGACCTCTACATGCGCGCGGGTTCGTCGGGGGCGCTCGGGCAGGAGCGGGGGCTCGAGCAGACCGGCTTCTGGCGGAAGGTCGTCGCCCACCCGGACTACGACGCCTTCTGGCAGGACCAGGCGATGGACAAGATCCTCAGCCGTCAGCCGCTGAAGGTGCCGGTGCTCCTCGTCCACTCCCTGTGGGACGCCGAGGACATCTACGGCGCGCCCGCCGTCTACAGGGCGATCAAGCCCAAGGACGTGAACGGCAACATGGTCTACCTCGCGATGGGCCCGTGGCACCACGGCCAGGCCATCGAGGACGGATCGTCCATGGGCGACGTCGAGTTCGGCTCCGACACCGCCAAGGAGTTTCGGATGCAGGTGCTGGCGCCCTTCCTGGCGCACTACCTGAAGGACGAGGCGCCGCCGCTCACGATCGCCCCCGTGACCGCCTTCGAGACGGGCACGGACCACTGGACGAAGCTGAAGAGCTGGCCCTCCGGGTGCGAGGCGGGCTGCGCTCCGCAGGCGCGCAAGCTCTACCTCCAGCCGGGCGGTAAGCTCGGCTTCGCCGCCGCTGCGGGCGCGACCGCGACCGAGAGCTTCGTCTCCGACCCCGCGCACCCCGTGCCCTTCCGCCGCCGGCCGATCAAGGCGGTGGGCTACAACTCGCCCGCCGACTGGCCCGACTGGCTGGTGGACGACCAGCGCGAGGCGTCGGGCCGCTCCGACGTGCTCACCTTCGTCTCCGAGCCGCTCACCGCGCCGATGAAGGTCGCGGGCGAGCCGGAGGTGAACCTCGTCGCCGCCACCACGGGCACCGACGCCGACTGGGTGGTGAAGGTGATCGACGTCTATCCCGACGAGGTCCCGACCGACGCCAAGATGGGCGGCTACCAGCTGGCCGTCTCCATGGACGTGCTGCGCGGCCGCTACCGCGAGGGCTTCGAGCACGCCAAGCCGATCAAGGCCGACGCCGCGCTCCCGTATCGCTTCACCCTGCCGGACGTGAACCACGTCTTCCTGCCCGGACACCGGATCATGGTGCAGGTGCAGTCGAGCTGGTTCCCGCTCTACGACCGCAATCCGCAGACCTTCGTACCGAACGTCTTCTTCGCCAAGCCGGGCGACTACCGGAAGGCGACGCACACGGTGACGGTGACGGGCGCCAAGGAGAGCTTCGTCAGCCTGCCCGTCGTGGCGGAGGGGCCCGTCCCGGAGCGGTGAGCCTCCACACGTAAGCTTAACGCCTGCGGGCGCAGGGTATGCGCTCATGAGCGACCGCTCCGTCCGCAGCCTGCTTCTCCTGGAGCAC